>CAIYWM010000059.1 GCA_903929895.1 uncultured Alphaproteobacteria bacterium | reverse complement strand
GGTGCGCGCCAACGCCGAAACGCCGCTGGACGCCCGCACGGCGCGGCAGTTCGGGGCCGAGGGCGTGGGCCTCTGCCGCACCGAGCACATGTTCTTTGAAGAGACCCGCATCGCCGCGGTGCGCGAGATGATCCTCGCCGACGACGAGAAGAGCCGGCGAGCGGCACTGGCCAAGATCCAGCCGATGCAGCGCCAGGATTTCGTCGAGCTGTTCGAGATCATGGCCGGCCTGCCCGTCACCATCCGCCTGCTCGATCCCCCATTGCACGAATTCCTGCCGAAGACGGCGGCGGAGATGGAGGTCGTGGCCAAGGATCTCGGCGTCGACGTGAAGGAGATCGAGGAGCGCGCCAACAAGCTGCACGAGTTCAATCCCATGCTTGGTCATCGCGGCGTTCGTCTTGGCATCTCCTATCCGGAAATCTACGAGATGCAGGCCCGCGCCATCTGCGAGGCCGTTGCGGAAGTCCAGAAGAAGGCCGGCAAGACCGTCATCCCGGAAATCATGATCCCGCTGGTCGCGACCAAGAAGGAGCTCGACCTGATGAAGGTCGTGATCGACCAGGTCGCCGAGGAAGTGAGCAGCTCGTCGGGCGAGAAGCTCGAGTATCTGGTCGGCACCATGATCGAGCTGCCGCGCGCGGCGCTGCGCGCCGGCGACATCGCGGAAACCGCGGAGTTCTTCTCCTTCGGGACCAACGACCTGACGCAGACCACGTTCGGCCTCAGCCGCGACGACTCGGCCTCGTTCCTCGAGAAGTACCAGCAGCGCGGGATCTTCGAGCACGACCCGTTCGCCTCGCTCGACATCGAGGGCGTGGGCGAGCTGATCGAGATCGCGACCGAACGCGGCCGCAAGGTCCGCAATAGCCTGAAGCTCGGCATCTGCGGCGAGCATGGCGGCGATCCGGCCTCGGTGTTCTTCTGCCACAAGGCCGGCCTCGATTACGTCTCGTGCTCCCCCTACCGCGTGCCGATCGCGCGATTGGCGGCGGCGCAGGCGGCGCTGGGCGGCCCGCTCAAGACCGAATGACGCTGGCGGCGCTCCGCACCGAAGGCAAGCGGGCGCTGGCCGCCGCGCTTGCCGGCCTGGAGCGCGATCCCGAAAGCGAAGCCTCGCAGGCACTGCTGGACGCCGCGTGGCGCGAGCCTCGCGCCCAGGTCGTTGGCGTCACCGGTCCGCCGGGCGTCGGCAAATCCTCCCTGTGCGCGGCCCTGGTCGCGGCGTGGCGTCGAGCGGGCAAGACTGTCGGCGTGATTGCCGTCGATCCCTCTTCGAGGACCAGCGGAGGCGCGCTCCTCGGCGACCGCGTACGCATCGTCCATGATGGGGCGGATGAGGGCAGCTTCGTACGCTCGATGGCCGCTCGCGATCGCCTGGGCGGGCTGGCCGACCAGACGGTGGCCGCGATGGTCGTCATGCGCGCCCTGTTCGACCGTGTGCTGATCGAGACGGTGGGCGTGGGCCAGTCCGAGACGGATGTGGCAGGCGTGGCCGACACGGTCGTCTTCTGCGTCCAGCCGGGCTCCGGCGATTCGCTGCAGTTCATGAAGGCCGGCATCGTCGAGATCCCGCACCTGGTCGTCGTTACCAAGGCCGACATGGGCGCCGCGGCCGAACGGGCGCGGGCCGACGTGGCCGGCGCCTTGTCGCTTGCCACCGCAGGCGATGCCGGCGACTGGCCGGTGAAGGTCCTGGCCGTTTCCTCGCGCAGCGCCACCGGAATCGACGGGCTGGTCGCGGCCCTGGAGGCGCATGGGGAGCATCTGGCAAGGGACGGTCGGTTGACCGTGGCGCGCCATCGCCAGAGTGAGGGCTGGGTCGTCCAGTCGCTGCGCGACCGGTTCGGCCGCGACGGCATTGCCAGACTGGGCCGGTTGGGCTTGGATCCTGGCCTTGCGCCCGGCACGCAGCCCTTTCAGCGGCTGCGGGAGCTCGGCGCCGTTCTGGAGAGACCGCTATGAGCCATCCGACCGACGGTAACTGCATCTTCTGCAAGATCGTCGCGGGCGAGTTGCCGTGCTTCAAGCTGCTTGAGGACGAGGCGACCATCGCCTTCATGGACATCAACCCGGTCAATCCCGGCCATGCGCTGGCCGTCGCCAAGGGCCACTGGCCGACCGTCGACGTCATCCCGCCCGACATACTCGCCGCCGTGGCCAGGACCGCCCAGCGCGTGGCCAAGGCAGCGATGAGCGAGTTGAAGCCCAGCGGGGTGAACCTGCTGCAGTCCAATGGAGAAGGGGCAGGTCAGAGCGTGCCGCATCTCCATGTCCACATCCTGCCGCGCTATCCAGGCGACAAGGTCCGGCTCAACTGGGTCTACACGCCGGGCGACAAGGCCGAGATCGCGGCGATCTGCAAGAGGTTGAAGGCCGCCCTCTAGGCAGCCGCCATCGCCCTGCTGCGCGGCGTTGTGGAGAACCACTCGCGCTCGTCGTTGCGGAACTGGTCGCGCACATAGTCGATCACGGTGCGGATGCGTGCGCCCTTGTTGGTCTCCTCGTGGCTGACCAGCCAGATGTCGCGGACGATCCGCAGATCGATCGGCGCCGCCACCAGGTTCGACGACTTGGCGATGTAGTCGGGGAACACCGAGATTCCGTAGCCGGTCTGCACCGCTTCCATGGCGGCGTAGGAAGAGTTGGTGCGCAGGACCACCGACGTGCTGCGCTCGACCACTTCGCTCCACGGCTTCATGGCCGGCAGGCTGTGCAGCGTGGTGTGGTCGACGATATGGTGATCGCGCATGTCCTCGAGCTTTTGCGGCAATCCGTAGTGCTCGATGTAGGAAGGCGCGGCAAAGATCGACATGTTGACCTGGCCGACACGCGCGGCGACCAGCTGGTTCGACGTCGGACGGAAGAAGCGGATGGCGAGATCGGCCTGGCGGGTGGCGAGGTCGAGGACCTGATCGCCGGCAATCACCTGGACGATGATGTCGGGATGGCTGCGGCGCAGTACACCGAGCCGAGGTACGAGCCAGTGAGCGGCGATGCCCTCGGTTGCGGCGATGCGGACGATCCCCGCCATCTCGCGGTCGAGGCCGGCCAGGTGCCTTTCGATTGCCGTGGCGTTCGACATCATCGATTCGGCCTGCACCAGCACGCCGCGGGCGGCCGGCGTCACTTCCATGCCATGACGGTGACGGTCGAACAGCTTGGCGCCCAGGCGGCGCTCCAGCGCCTGGATGCGGCGACCGACGGTCGTCTGCTTGGTGTTCAACTGGGTGGCCGCGGCGCTAAAGCTTCCGGTTTTTGCAACCGCGAGGAAGAAACGCACGTCGTCCCAGTCGCCGAGAATGTTCGGCACCTTGTTCTTGCGGGGAGGTATCGTGACCATGGTGACAATCGATACAATAAGAGTTGCGCTCACGCATATCTGACGCGAGCCTCGTGCCTTACGCTACTCCATTATCAGTGAAATGTCGTTTTCTGTCTTGCTTTTAGGGGGGTAGGCCGCTCCACGGACCCTTCGGCACCTCCAGTTCACGTATTCGCGGCCCAATTTTTCGGTTGTATATACCGGGATTGACGCTCGCAACGAGACAGGAGTGCTGCCCGTGGCCGCTACCGGCTCTGACGGAAAATCAACGCCGGCCGGCGTTCGCGCCGGTCAAATCAGCCGCTATTTGCGCAGCCCATCGACGCGCATGGCCGCTTTTGGCGGACTTTTAACGTACTTGAGCTATGCGTACGCGCACAGCAGTTGGGCTAACCCCGTGCTGATCTGCGTGTCAATCTTCGTTGGGGTATTCCTGCCGAGCTACGCCAAGCTCAGTAACAAGGCCGAACTGTGGGCGAACAACCAGTTCGGCTTCGTCACGGCCGGCCGGCTTGGGCGGTTCATTCCACAGTTGGCGTTCAACCTGGTGATGTTCTGGCTGATGTTATGGGGGGGTGCGCTCAACCAGCTCGGGATGGCGTCCGTCGGCGGTATAGCCGGCGCAGCGCTCGTCACGACCCTGGCGTCGCAGGGAACGCAGTATTTCGGCGGCTTCCTCGTGGCGCGTGGCGTCGGCGACGCGAACCGCAACACGCTGGTCGGACTCCTGGTCAACGTGACCCTGGCGGCCTTGGGCACGGCAGGTGTTCCGGGTGCCCGCGAAGGCTTCCTCTTCCTGGGATTCGGCCTCGGCGGGACATTGTTCCTGGTCGGTCTGCTGTCGGACCTGCGGTCCGTTGCGGCGCCCAAGGGCGGCGTCGGCCTCTATTTCGGCACGTTCAATCCCTTCCACAACACCCACCTTTCGATCATCCAGGCGGCGATCGAGGAGCGCGGGCTCGACAAGGTCGTCATCCACCCCGTGCTGGTTCCCAAGCTGCACGTCGATGCGTTCCGCAAGGGCGAGCTTCGGGTCGGTCACCTGAAGGATGGATTCCAGGTCTACGAGAAGACCGACAAGGCCGATTCCAACGTCGACTATTTCCCCACCGGAAACGTCTTCCTGCCGCCGGAAACGCGTGTGGCACTGATCGAGCTGGCGCTGGCCGAAGCCGGCATGGCCGACAGGGTCGAGGTCGCGGTCTATTCGGAGACCTACTACGCCAAGGGTTTCCAGGGGGTGATCGCCGAGATCAAGCGACGCCACCCGGGGGCCCGGCTTCACACGCTCCACGGCACGGACTTCGGCGGGATGCTGGTGCGCCAGATCTGCGACGAGTGTGGCTGGATCTACCCCTGGTGCATCCTGCGCCGCGACAAGATATCGGCCACCGCGATCCGGCGCGGAGCCAAAGGCATGACGCCGTCCATTGTCACCGATGTACTTGCACAGATTTCACAGAATCTTCCGATCGTCTCCGCCGGAGGGCGGCGGTTTCGGAATGACAATGGCGTTTTGACTGAAGGGGACTGAGATGACTGAACAGGAGACAGCGGGTCCGAGCAACCGGCCCGAGATCACGATCAAGCTCGCGTCGACATCAGACGAGATGATGCAGTGCTTCATGCTGCGCGCCGCCGTTTTCATGGGCGAGCAGGAGTGCCCGTACTGGGAGGAGTATGACGGCAACGACTACACGGCCAGCCACCTGATCCTGTACGTCGACGGCGAGCCGGCCGCCTCCATTCGCGTGCGCTGGTTCTCGGGCTTCGCCAAGCTGGAGCGTGCCATCATCCTGAAGCGCTACCGGTCGTACGGTCTCTTCCTGCCGTTCGTGCAGTGGGCCAAGGAATTCTGCCGCAAGAAGGGCTACCCGAAGGCTTACCTGCACGGCCAGAAGCGGCTGTGGCCGATCTTCGAGAAGGACGGCTTCCGCAAGGTCGACGACAAAGTCTTCCACTTCTCCGACCATGAGTACGGCGCGTTCGCCTGCGATCTCGAGGTCGGTCCAGACGCCCCGACTGTGCTGACCGACCCGATGGTGCTGAACCGTCCGGAGGACAAGCTGGACATGCCGGGCATCCTGGAAGAGTCGATGGAACGGGGAGCGTCCAATCCGCACGCGGGATGGAACGAACGGCGCGCGAGCTGAGGGGAGTAGGACAGATGAGCACCAACACACGTTCGATCGGCGGCCAGGCCGTCACCATCAAGCTGGCGATGAAGATGGAAGACTCCCTTCAGGCCTTCGCCGTTCGCGCCGCCTGTTTCATCGGTGAGCAGGATGTGCCGTACTCGGAGGAGTTCGACGGCCACGACTTCGGCGCCACCCACATCATCGCCTACCTGGGCGACGAGCCGGCGGGCGCGGTTCGCCTGCGCTGGTTCCAGTCCTTCGCCATGCCGGAGCGGCTGGCGGTGATGAAGCGCTTCCGCGGCAACGACATCGGCCAGCTCCTCATCGATCGCTGCGCGAGGATCGCCGAGAGCCGCGGCTGCAGGATGCTCTACACGCAGGCTATGCCGCAGGACGTCAAGTACTGGGAAAGGCACGGTTGGCGCCGTCTCGAAGCGGACGATGCCGGCAAGGGGCCGAAGCGCGTCGTGGCGATGGTCCGGGCCGTCGATCCGAGCAAGCCGTTGCCCGAGGCCGAGGCCCCCGACTCGGTGACCCTTCGCAAGGAGCCGCAGATCGATCCGTCGGGCCTGCCGGTTGGCGGCGATCGTACCTGAAGCGACCGCCCCTCAACGAAAGTCGGAAGAACCGCGCGCCGGATTGCCCTCGCTTGGCATCGCTTTTGCGGTAGGTTTGGGCAACCGGCGATCAGCCGGGAGCGGGAGAGACGTTCCACGCGTAAAGCGTCAGGCGGGTACAAAATGACGGATGTCTTCGAGATCATCGTCGAACCGAATATTCGGCGGCGGCGCGGTCGTGCGCCGCTTTCGGAGAAGAAGCGAGCGGCAGCGTTGTTCAGGGTGTGGCACGGCGTACGCGAGATGATCGAGGAGGCCGAGCGTCTGGGTGACGGCGAACTCGTGCACTTCCTGGCGGTGTCACAGCTCCTGGTCGAGGAGCGGGTCACGATGCTGACCAGCAACGTGTCGGCCTTCGCACTCGCGGATACCTCGCTGCCGAACTGAAGTCCGAGCAGCCTATTTGTGCCGGGGGTCGAGCGCGTCGCGCAGGCCGTCGCCCAGAAGGTTGAAAGACAGGACGGCGAAGAAGATCGCGAAGCCCGGCCAGAAGGCCATCCAGGGCGCCTGGGCGATGAAGCGCTGGGCGGAGTTCAGCATGCTGCCCCACGAGGGCGAGGGCGGCTGCTGGCCGAGGCCCAGGAACGACAGGGCGGCCTCGGCGATGATCGCGCCGGCGATGGCGAGCGAGGCCTGCACCAGCAGCGGCGGCACGATGTTGGGCAGCACGTGGCGCAGCGCGATGCGCCAGTGCGGATTGCCGACCGCGCGCGCCGCCTCGACATAGTCCTCGACCTTCGCGGCGATCGTCTGGCCGCGGGTCAGCCTGATGAAAACAGGCGTGGCGGTGACGCCGATGGCGATCATCGCATTGCTCAGGCTCGGTCCGAGGAAGGCGGCCAGCGCGATCGCCAGGATCAGGAACGGAATGGCCAGCATCGCGTCGACGATGCGCGACAGCACTGCGTCGATCCAGCCGCCGGCATAGCCCGCCAGCAGGCCGAGCGGCACGCCGATGCCGAGTGCGATGCCCACGGAGACGAGACCGGCACTGAGTGAGGCGCGGGCGCCCCAGATGATGCGGGCCAGCACGTCACGGCCGACCTCGTCGGTGCCCAGCCAGTGCGCCCAGGACGGCGGTTTGCGCACCTGGGTGAAGCTGGTGGCGATCGGATCGTAGGGCGAGATCAGCGGCGCCAGGATCGCAACCAGGACGAACAGCACCACGACCACCAGCCCGAACATGGCGCCCTTGCGCCGCTTGAGCCGACGCCAGGCGCGGGCCCAAGGATTCTCCTCGCGGGCGTCTGCGGTCGGAACGGGGGGAGCGACGGCGGCCACGGTCATCGCATCAGCCCCGGAGCCGTGGATTGACCAGCACGTAGGCCACGTCGGCCAGCAGGTTCAGCACGATGTAGGTCGTGGCCGTCACCAGTACGACGCCCTGCACGACGGCGTAGTCGCGGTTGAACACCGAATCGACGATCAGCTTGCCGAAGCCCGGGATCGTGAAGATCTGCTCGGTCAGGACGGCGCCCGACAGGAGAGTCCCGAACTCCAGTGCGCCCAGGGTGATGACCGGCGTCATGGCATTGCGCAGCGCATGCTTCAGCACGACGCGTCTCTCGTAGAGGCCCTTGGCGCGGGCCGTCCGCACGTAATCCGCGCCCATGGCCTGCAGCATGGCGCTGCGCGTGTGCCGCATCAGCACGGCGGCGATGGCGTTGCCCAGCACGAAGGCGGGCATCACGGTGGTGGCAAGGCTGGCGCGCCAATCCTCGCCCAGCCGGACATAGCCCGAGGCCGGCAGCCAGCCGAGCGTCACCGAGAACAGGAAGATCATCAGGATGCCCAGCCAGAAATTGGGCGTGCTGAGGCCCCACAGCGCGAAGACATTGGCGCCATAGTCCCAGGCGGTGTCCTTCTTCACCGCCGATATGATGCCGGCCGGGATGCCGATGCCCAGCGCCACGATCAGCGCCATGGCGGCGAGCTGCAGGGTCACCGGCAGCTTCTCGGCGACCAGCGAGGACACCGAGCTCTTGAGCCTCATCGACTCGCCCAGGTTCCCGGAGAGAACGCCCTTGATCCAGTAGAAGTACTGGACCGGGATCGGTTCGTTCAGCCGGTACTGCTCGCGGATTTCCTCGAGCACCTTCGGGTCGCGCTCCTCTCCCGCCATGATCAGCGCCGGGTCGCCCGGCAGCAGCTGCTGCAGGCCGAAGATCAGCATCGACACGAGGATCAGCGTCGGGATGATCTGCAGCAGTCGCTGGGAGAGGAAGGTCAGCAAGGTCTTACTTCAGCTTGACGCCGACGACGCGGATCAGGCCGTCGGGCATCTGCTTGTAGCCGTCGACCTTGTCGGAAAGCGCGACCAGCACGCGGCGATGATATAGATACTTGATCGAGCCTTCGGGCAGGTACTTGGCGGTGATCTTCTCGTAGATCTTCTTGCGCTCCGCGGGGTCGCTCTTGATGCGCGCCTCGTTGTGCCAGGCGTCGACATCCTTGTCGCAATAGCCGGAATTGTTCTGCGGCTGGCCGCAGACATGGAAGATGTAGGAGTTGCCGTCGGGGTCGCTGCGTCCCGACCAGCCGATGAGATAGAGCTGATACTCGCCGGTCTCGGACTGCTTCAGCGAGGTCGCGAACTCGGTGACGCGTATCTTGAGATCGAACCCGGTCTCCGCGACCATCGACTGCAGCACCTCGGCGACCTGCCTTGTCTCGGGGTTGTTGGGCACCATGAAGTCGAGCGACATGCGGCCTGTGACGCCCGCCTCCTTGAGCAATGCCTTCGCCTTTGCAATGTCCCTCTTCGGTACCGGGAAGGCCTGCTGGTAGTAGGGATTGGTCGGGTTGATCCACTGGTTGCCGACGACGAACTCGCCGTTGAAGACGACCTGGTTCAGCGCGTCGCGGTCGATCGACAGC
>CAIYWM010000058.1 GCA_903929895.1 uncultured Alphaproteobacteria bacterium | reverse complement strand
GGCTTCCGCAAGCACGTGATCGAGCCGTCACCGGTCCGCATCCTGCCGTACCTCAACGTCTCCTTCCCCGGCATCTTCGCCTTCTCGAAGGCGGTGATGGTGGGCGAAAGCGCCGACATGCGCCTGCTCGATGCGCGCGAGGCAGTGCGGGTGGCGCGCGAGCACAAGGACTTGGTGCTCGGCGTTAAGGTCCGCGTCGGCAAGTCGGCGAGCGGCGATTCGGGCATCATGCCGCTCGACATTGCCCTCGATGTCGCCGAGGAGATCGGCCTGCCGATGATGGCGCATCTCGACTCGCCGCCGCCGTCGCGGCACGAGGTGGTGAGCCGCCTGCGTCCGGGCGACATCCTCACCCATTGCTTCCGCCCCTTCCCCAATGCGCCGGTCCAGGCCGACGGCAGGGTCCGCGACGAGATCCTGGCGGCGCGGGCCCGTGGCGTGATCTTCGACATCGGCCATGGCGGCGGGTCGTTCGGGTTCGGCACGACGCGCAAGATGCTGGCCGCCGGCTTCCTGCCCGACGTCATCTCCTCGGATGTGCACGCGATCTCGATCGAGGGCCCGGCCTTCGATCTCCTCACCACCATGTCGAAGTTCCTCTGCCTTGGCCTCGACCTCGCCACGGTCATCAAGCTCGCGACCGTGAACGCGGCCGCCGCCATCAAGCGTCCCGACCTCGGCACGCTCAAGGTCGGCAGCGTCGGCGAGGCCACCGTGATCGACCAGGCGAGCGGCAGCTTCGACTATGCCGATTCGATCGGCGAGACGCTGATCGGCGACAGGCGGCTGCTGTCGGCGGGCGTCGTGCTCGCGGGCCGCTGGTGGCATCCGCTGTAGGACCGGCGATGCCTGCCGACGATCCCGCCTCTCCGGCCTGCCTCGCCCATGAAGCCGACGACGGCTACATGGGCTTTGCGACGCGCGAGGAGATCGTCCGGTTCCTGGCGGATTTGGACACTGCCTCGGGCAGCCAGCGCACCGATTTGCTGCGCAGCATGCTGCCGAGGATTCGGGATGACGTGCTCCATGCGGAATTGAGCGCCCGCATGGCCGCAGTTATTGAACCAGAACCAAAGACTTAGGGCCTTCCAATATTTCGGCGGCGAACGGCAACCTTCCTGCGGCAGGCGCCGTTTATTTGTCAGGTTGGATCATTGGCGTTGCCTCTGCCCCCGCTCGGCAACGCCTCTCTCCCCATCCGGCCTCAAAGCCCGCTCCCGAGCCACCTCGGGGGCGGGCTTTCTCGTGTAGAGCCTATCTCAGGAAAGCAACCGCGAACAGCCGCTCCGGATCGCTCCAGGTGTGAGCGATCGAGAACCCGCCCCGTCGTGCCAGTTCCGCGATGTCCGCGTCGTCATACTTGTAGGAATATTCGGTGTGGACCCGTTCGCCTTCCGCGAAGGTGAACCGGCGCCCGGCGACACTTACTGTCTGGTCGCCGAGACTGCGGAAGTAGATTTCGATGCGGCCCGCCGCCTCGTTGTAAAACGCCTCATGGGCAAAGGCCGAGAGGTCGAAGTTGGCCTCCAACTCGCGGTTCATGCGTCGCAGGAGGTTCAACGTGAACTGCGCCGTCACGCCCGCGGCGTCGTTGTAGGCGTCGTGCAGGCGCTCCGGGTCCTTCTTGAGATCGACCCCCAGGATCAAGGCGCCGTCGCTGCGCAGTAGCCGGCGCGCGCGGTGCAGGAACAGGACCGCCTCGTCCGGAGTGAGGTTGCCGATCGTGGAGCCGGGAAAGAAGCCGATGCGACGCGCCCCGTTGATCTCAGGGGGCAGCGCGTCGAGCGCCATGTAGTCGGCGGACACCGGCTCGACGCGTAGCCACGGATAGTCTTCGCGCAGGCGCCGGGCCGTCAGGTCGAGGTGCTGACGCGAAATGTCGATCGGTACATAGGCGTGAAGATCCGGCATCGCGTCGAGCAGGAGCCGCGTCTTCACGCTGGATCCGCTGCCATACTCGACCAGAGCGCAACCCGACCCGGCGAGGCGCGCGATGTCGCCGGCGCACGCGCGCAGGATCTGCGTCTCGGTCCGCGTCGGATAATATTCGGGCTGCTCGCAAATTGCGTCGAACAGCGCCGAGCCTCGGGCGTCGTAGAGGAACTTCGCCGGGATTGCGCGTGGCAAACTGCCAAGGCCCGCGAGGACGGCCCGACGGAAGTCTTCGCGATCGGCGACATCGCCGTCGTGGATCGCCAGGAGCGGCACGTTCATCGAAGATCCTCCGCGAGACGAATTCCGCCGAACATCCAGCGCGCGTCGGGCGGAAAGAAATTGCGATAGGTCGGACGCACATGACCGGGAGGCGTCGCCGCGCATCCGCCGCGCAGCACCATCTGGCTGGCCATGAACTTGCCGTTGTATTCACCGATGGCGCCGGCAGGTTCGCGATAGCCGGGGTAGGCGACGTAGGGACTCGCCGTCCACTCCCAGACTTCGCCCGTGCCCTGAACGGCGCCCGCGGCGGTCTCCCACTCGGCTTCCCGCGGCAGACGCTTGCCCGACCATTTCGCAAAGGCGGCGGCCTCGAAGGCGCTGACATGGCAAACCGGCCGGGACGGATCGACCGGTTCGAGACCGGACAGGGTGAAGACGTTCCAGGCGCCGTCCCGATTCTCCCAATAAAGAGGCGCCTGCCAGCCGCGCTGATTCACGCAGTCCCAGCCGGCGGACAGCCAGAATTCCGGCCGGCGATAGCCGCCATCTTCGATGAACTCCAGGTACTCGCCGCAATTGACCGGGCGCATCGCCAGCGCGAACGCGTCGAGCCACGAGCGGTGGCGGGGTCCCTCGTTGTCGAACGCAAAGCCTCGCCCGTCATGTCCCGTCTCGATCAGGCCACCTTCGAATTCTCGCCAGCCCATGGCTTGCAATGCCTGCACCCTGCCGCCTCGAGCGGCGCGATAGGCCGGCCGCAGCGGGTTCATGGACAGCGCATGCTTGATGTCCATCAGGATCAGCTCCTGGTGCTGCTGCTCGTGGTGCAGCCCAAGTTGCACGAGGTCGCGTGCAGCATGGTCGTCCTGCAGGAACGCCAGCATCGCCGTCGTCACGTGATGCCGGTAAGCCAGCACCTCTTCCACTCCGGGCCGCGTGATCAGACCGCGCTGGGGCCTTGGATGTCGCGGCCCCACCGCCTCGTAATAGGAATTGAAGAGATACTCGTAACCGGGGTCGAACACCCGGTAGCCGCCGGCGTGGGGCCGCAGCAAGAAGGTCTCGAAGAACCACGTCGTGTGCGCGAGATGCCATTTCGTGGGACTGGCATCCGGCATCGACTGCACGGTCTGGTCTTCCGCAGACAGCGGAGCCGCGAGTGCCTCGGTAAAGGAACGGACAGCCCTGAAGGACTGGAGATCGTGCGGCTGCACGGTGAGCATCGACGAATTCGGCAAGGAACCTCCGGGAGCCTAACGTGGGGGCGCGCAGGTCGGTTGCAAGAGCGTTGCCCGACGATCACCCTGCAGCGTCCGCTCGTGGACATGAGGGAAGCAAGTGCCGATTTGCGAGATCGACCCGTGGCGCACTCAATATTTCGAGACGGTGGAGTGTCCCGCGGACGTGTTCATACCGACTGAGGATTCGGATGCGTGGACGTGGAATCCGGAGCATCGCTGGGTCTATGACAAGCTCGCCGTCGCCACCCGTCAGGGCCTCGAGGCGGCACCGCACGGCGTGGCGCCCAGGACCTATCCGGTCTTTTCCAAGCCGATCTACAACCTCAAGGGCATGGGTGTCGGAAGCCGCGCCCTGCGTTCGCCGGCAGACTACGAAGCGGCCTATCGACCCGGGCACATGTGGATGCCCCTGCTCCAGGGCGACCATGTGAGCAGTGACGTCGCCCTGGTCGATGGCGTGCCCTGCTGGTGGCGCCATGCGCGTGGGGTCCCTGCCGAGGATGGCACCTTCGACTACTGGGAGGTCGATGGACGGTCAGAGCCCGTCATCGAAGGGTGGGTCGGCGACTGGTGCCGGCGCCATTTCGGCGGCTACACAGGCATGGTGAATCTGGAGACCATCGGCGGCCGCATCATCGAGGTGCATCTGCGGTTCGCCGACCAATGGCCGGATCTCTACGGCAAGGGATGGGTGGAAGCGCTCGTGCGGCTCTATGCCCGGCGCGAGTGGCTTTATGAGGACGTCGACAGGCGCACCGGCTACAGCGTGGTTCTGTTCATGCCGCACGGCCGTCGGTACTGCCCTCCGCCACAAGCCCTCCTCCAGCGCATCCAGCGCCTCCACGACGTGTCGAGCGTGCAGATCACCTTCCACGAAGCCATGGCGCCGGAAAAACACGCCATGCCCCCCGGAGGATTTCGGGTGGCGATCGTGAACTGCTGGGACCGCGCCGCCGGCAACGAAGCCCGGTCCCTGCTCCGCAATCATTTTAGCGCATAGCAAGCCGTTTGAGAGGTTGGGGTCACGGCGATAAACGAAACAACCGAAATAAACGAAACAAATGAAGTGAATGTCGCACCTCCCAGAATCCCGTGTCGTGATGACCATCGGCGCAACAATGTTGCTTGCCGGTACTTCTGATAGGCCTATTTCAACAGCCTGCTAGAAATTGCGGCGAACGAAGCCGGCGAGCAGCGCGATCAGGAAGCGCCGGCGCGGGAGCGCGGGTTCCGTAGAGGCAACCCAGCCAGAGGCGAGGCGTTGAGGAGCCGATCTATGGCCCCCACGCTGGAGCGACCCCCATGCAGCCCGAAATTACTCCGACCGAAGCCCGGGGCGGCGTCGTCACCGGACGCGTCCTCACCGTTCTCATCATCTCCGTCATCGGCGCGGCGGGAGGCATGGGGCTGGCCTGGTACTTCCTCGCCCAGTAAGCTTTCGTCATGAAAACCCTGATGGTGAGCTACCTCGTCGCGCTTGTCGTCATGGCGATCCTCGACGCATTGTGGCTGGGCGTCGTGAGTCGCGAGT
>CAIYWM010000057.1 GCA_903929895.1 uncultured Alphaproteobacteria bacterium | reverse complement strand
TTAGGACCAATTTCGAGGGGCGCGCGGTGGCTCGAACGCGCGGGAGCGAACGGATGAAACTGATCATTGCGATCATAAAGCCCTTCAAGCTCGACGAGGTGCGTGAAGCCTTCGTGAAAGCTGGCGTCGAAGGCCTGACTGTCTCTGAAGTGAAGGGCTATGGCCGTCAGAAGGGGCAGACCGAAATCTATCGTGGCGCGGAATATCAAGTGAACTTCGTTCCGAAGATGAAGCTTGAAGCCGTTGTTGACGATGGTGCCGTTGCCGGTGCCGTGGAGGCCGTCAAGGCTGCCGCCGGAACCGGCAAGATCGGCGACGGAAAGATTTTCGTACTCAACGTCGAAGAAGCGGTGCGCATCCGCACCGGCGAAACCGGCTCATCGGCTCTTTAAGACCAGATATTGGGAATCTCCACGATGACACTCACCTCTTTCAAAGGGCTGATCGGCAAGGGGCTTAGCGGCCTGATGCTTGCAGCCGTTCTGGTCGGAGGCGGTCTGATGGCCGCGCCGTCCGCTCACGCTCAAGACGCCGCACCTGCCGCCTCGTCGGCGCCCGCTGATACGACCGAAGCGGCCCTGCCCGCCTCGTCGGCTCCCGCTGCCGAGGAGGCCGCTGCGCCCGCCCCCGCCTTGCTGGCTCACCAGGCCCCTCTGGAACTGGACTCCGGCGGCACGGCTTGGATCTTGACCTCCACCGCTCTCGTCCTGCTGATGACCATTCCCGGCCTTGCCCTGTTTTACGGCGGCATGGTGCGTAAGAAGAACGTCATTGCCACGGTCGCCCAATCCTTCGCCATCACCGCTCTGGTGACGGTGGTCTGGATGGTCTGCACCTATAGCCTCGCCTTAGGCTATAACCCATCGTCGGCCCTGCAGCCCTATATCGGCAGCTTTGACGCCTTCTTCTTGAACAATGTAAGGGTCGACACAGCCTACGCCGTGGCCAAGGGCCTGCCTGAAATGCTGTGGATCGTCTATCAGATGACCTTCGCGATCATCACCCCAGCCTTGATCGCTGGTGCCTTCGCAGAGCGTATGAAGTTCTCGACCCTCTTGGTCTTCACGACCCTCTGGTCAATCTTCGTCTATGCGCCAGTCTGTCACTGGGTCTGGGGCGGCGGTTTCCTCTCGACCGCAGGCGTGCTCGACTTTGCAGGCGGTACTGTGGTGCACATCAATGCCGGTATTGCTGGCCTGGTCTGCGCCTTGCTTCTGGGCAAGCGTAAGGGTTACGGCTCGGAGAACATGGCGCCGCACAACCTCGTCTATACGATGATCGGTGCCTCGCTTCTGTGGGTGGGCTGGTTCGGCTTCAACGCCGGCTCCGCGGTCGGCGCCAGCCCCAACGCCGGCATGGCGATGGCGGTCACGCAGTTCGCCTCGGCTGCGGCCGCTCTGGCCTGGATGTTCGCGGAGTGGGTGACGCGCGGCAAGCCGTCGGTCCTCGGCATCATCTCGGGTGCCGTCGGCGGCCTCGTCGCCATCACCCCGGCTTCGGGCTTCGTGACACCGATGGGCGCTCTGGCCATCGGCATCATCGCCGGCCTGGTCTGCTTCTGGGGCGCCACCGGCCTCAAGAAGGCGATGGGCTACGACGACTCGCTCGACGCGTTCGGCGTGCACGGCATCGGCGGCTTCGTCGGCGCCATCCTGACCGGCGTGTTCGCCGTGGAAGTGATCGGCGGCGAGGGCAAGAAGGGACTGATCGACGGCAACGCCGGCCAGGTCCTGACGCAGCTCTGGGGTTCGCTGGTCTGCATCGCCTGGTGCGCGGTCGCCACCTTCATCATCCTCAAGGTCGTCGATGCCCTGATCGGGCTGCGCGTGACGACCGAGGAAGAAGTCGAAGGTCTCGACATCAACCTGCACGGTGAGACGATCCACTAGGACCGTCTCCTTCTCAAGATCGGGAACCCCTCTCTCCTCCTGGTTCCCTCTCATCCGCCGCACCGTGTCGCGGCGGACCCTCGGGCCCGGCGAGCCTCTCGCCGGGCCCTCTTTCTGTCCGGCGTTTGACGGCGCGAACGCGAGACGCCAGTCTGTCGGGCAGAGCCGTAAAGGCAGAGGGGAAAACAGATGAAGCTCGTGTCCGCCATCATCAAACCGTTCAAGCTCGACGAGGTGCGCGACGCGCTGACCGGTGTCGGCGTGTCGGGTCTGACGGTGAGCGAGGTCAAGGGCTTCGGCCGCCAGAAGGGACAGACCGAGATCTATCGCGGCGCCGAGTATCTCGTGAGCTTCCTCCCCAAGGTGAAGATCGAGATCGTGGTCGACGACGGCCAGGTCGAGCGCGCCGTCGAGGCCATCCAGAAGGCCGCCCATACCGGCAAGATCGGAGACGGCAAGATCTTCGTCACGGCGGTCGAGCAGGCCGTCCGCATCCGCACCGGCGAGTCGGGGTCCAACGCTCTGTAGGGCGATCCGGCGCTCAAGAAGAAACGACAAGACCAAGACAAGACGACAATAAGCAAGACAAGGCACGGGGGAGAAAATGAACAAGACGGCCCTGCGCTTCGGCGCCTTTCTGGCATGCCCGATGACGTTCGCTCCGGCGGCCTGGGCCGCAGACAAGCCGCAAATCGATACTGGCGACACCGCGTGGCTGCTGATGGCCACGGTACTGGTGCTGATGATGAACATTCCAGGCCTGGCCCTTTTCTATGCCGGCATGGTGCGCAAGAAGAACGTGCTGGCGACGTCGGTCCAGGCCTTCGCCGTGGCAGCTCTGGTCACGGTCCTCTGGTTCGCGGTCGGCTATTCGCTGGCCTTCACCGACGGCGGTGGCCTGAACGGGGTGATCGGCTCGCTTTCGCGCGCCTTCGGCAACGGCCTGCTGGGAAGCGTCCACGAGCTGGCCAAGACGGTGCCGGAGAACGTTTTCCTGATGTATCAGGCGACGTTCGCGGTGATCACACCCGCCATTATCGCCGGTGCCTTTGCCGAGCGCATGAAGTTCTCGGCGATGATGTGGTTCATGGGCCTGTGGCTGCTGTTTGTTTACGTGCCCGTGGCGCATTGGGTGTGGGGCGGCGGCTTCCTCGGTGTGGCAGGGGTGCTCGATTTTGCGGGTGGACTCGTCGTCCATCTCAATGCCGGCATTGCGGCGCTGGTTTGCTGTGTGGTGATTGGCAAGCGCCACGGCTATGGCCAGGAATACATGGCGCCGCACAATCTCGTGCTGACGCTGATCGGCACGTCGCTGCTGTGGGTCGGCTGGTTCGGTTTCAATGCCGGCTCGGCACTCGCGTCAGGCGAGTTGGCAGGCAGCGCGATGTTGAACACGCATATCGCAGCGTCCGTGGCAGCTTTGGTCTGGATGGCCATAGAATGGGCAACTCGCGGCAAGCCGTCGGTGCTGGGTATCCTGACCGGCGCGGTTGCAGGCCTCGGCATGATTACGCCGGCTGCAGGCTACGTGGAGCCGTGGGCTGCGTTGGTGATCGGCGTCATCGCCGGCTCGGTCTGCTACTGGGCATCGATCGTCCTGAAGAACAAGCTGGGCTACGATGATTCGCTCGACGCATTCGGCGTCCACGGGGTCGGCGGCATCGTGGGCTCGATCCTGGTTGGCGTCTTCGCCACCCGCACGATCAATGACGTGGCCAAGGGCCAGCCGGTCGGCCTGGTCGACGGCAATGGCGGCCAGATCCTGACCCAGCTCTATGGGGTGGTCGTCATCGGTGTGTTCTGTGCCGTGGTCACCTGGGTGATCCTCAAGATCCTCGATGCGGTAATCGGGCTCAGGGTCACTCAAGACGAGGAAGTCGAAGGCCTCGACACGGCGCTTCACGGTGAGCGCGTCCAGTAGCGGCGCAGCGGCGACTACAGCTTGTGGTTCGGCCGGGAAGCGGTCCCAATCCCTTCCAGTGTGTGAAGAAACAAGCCTATTCCCTTGTTGTGATTGGCTAATTTGTTCCCTAGAATATGGCGATAGGCTGGTCGCTCGCGGCCGGCACCGTGGCATTTTTCAGGCCGTTTTGGCCCATTGGGAACGAGAATGTTCAATCCGCGCCTGACCGAGACGCTGACCGATTTCCCGTTTGCGCGGTTGAACGCCCTCATCGCTCCCATCACGCCGCCGGCGCACCTGTCGATGATCAACATGTCCGTCGGCGAGCCGCAGGGCGCGATGCCGGCGTTCGCGCGGCAGATCGTGATCGACGAAGTCGACGGCTGGAACCGCTATCCGCCCAACCAGGGCCTGCCCGACCTCAATCTCGCGATCTGCGAGTGGCTGACGCGCCGCTACAAGCTGCCTCAGGGCCTGCTCGATCCCAACGTGCATGTTCATCCGACGGCCGGCAGCAAGGAAGGCGTCTACATCATCTCGACGGTGGCGACGCCGCAGGAGAAGGGCGGCGGCAAGCCGATCGTCGCGCTGCCCAATCCTTTCTACCAGGCCTATCTCGGCGGTGCGGTGCTGTCCGGGGGCGAGCCGCTGTTGGTCAACGCCGAGGCTTCGAACGGCTTCCTGCCCGACTATGAGAGTCTCGATGAAGCGACCTGGCAGCGCCTGTCGGTGGTCTATCTCTGCTCGCCGGCCAATCCGCAGGGCGCGATCGCCAGCAAGGAGTATCTGCAGAAGCTGCTGAGGCTTTGCCGGAAGTACGACACCGTGCTGGCTGTCGACGAGTGCTACGCCGAGATCTACACCGGCGCCCCGCCGCCGGGTGCGCTCGAGGCCGCCCTCGAGATCGACGAGACCGGCGGCAAGGATCCGTTCCGCAATCTCGCGGTGTTCCATTCGCTGTCGAAGCGGTCGAACGCGGCGGGCCTTCGCTCGGGCTTCATGGCCGGCGACCCGAAGCTGGTCGCGATGGTGCTGCGCTGGCGCAGCTATGGCGGCCCGCAGATTCCCTTTGCCGTCCAGAAGGCGTCGGCCGCGCTGTGGCGCGAGGAGACGCATCCGGTCCAGACGCGCGAATGGTACGTGAAGAACTTCCGGATCGCCGAGCAGATCCTGCACAACCGCTTCTCCTACTACACGCCGGGCGGCGGGTTCTTCCTGTGGCTCGACGTCGGCGACGGCGAGGAGGCCACGCGCAGGCTGTGGGGCGAGGCGCACGTCAAGGTGCTGCCGGGGGCCTATGCCTGCCGCGAGACCAACGGCGTCAACATTTCCCACCGCTACATCCGCGTGGCGCTGGTGCACGACGAGAAGACCACCCGCGAGGGGCTGCAGCGCCTCGCGTCCGTTCTGTAGGGAGCGCCACCGCGCATGGCCATGCTGAGCCTCTCTTCAGCGTTGCAGCCCAGGACCTCCATCCTGCCGGAGGGCGGGCGCGATTTCCTGCGCCGCCGCATGATGGAGATCGTCGGCGTTGCCACGGCAGGCTTCGGCCTTGCGCTGATGATGGCGCTGTTCACCTACAGCCCCGGAGATCCCTCGCTCAATCACGCCACGGCGCGGGCGCCCAACAACCTGCTCGGCCTGCCCGGCGCCTACATCTCGGACCTGCTGCTGCAGACTTTCGGCCTCGCCATCATCCTGGCGCCGGTCGCCTTCATCACCTGGGGTGTGCGCATGGTGCGCACCCATCATCTCGGCTTCTTCGGTCTGCGCCTCTCGCTGCTCCTGCTGGCGCTGCTGATGATGAGCGTGGCCTGCGTGGGCCTGGGCGACGTCGGCGGCGCCGCCACCCATGCCGGACCGGGCGGGCTGGTCGGACTGGCCCTGGTCGGCCGCTTCCGCGAACTGGTGCTCATGCATTCGAGCGGCGGCGCGCTCACTTTCATCGAGCCTGCCGCGGCAGCCCTGGCCTTCATCGCAATGGCCCCGGCGCTCGGCATGAACCGTACCGACCTGCCGCTGATCTTCCGCATCCTGCGCGCGCCCTTCCTGTGGGTCGCGTGGGGCATGCGCGCGGCCGTGGGCCTGTGGCGCGGCAAGCCGCAACCGCTCGACGAGGAGAACGAGCCGCCGGCGCCTCACATCGGCTATGCCGAGATTCCGGGCGAGATCGACGCCAGCCAGTACGATCCCGCGCGCTTCGAGACACGCTACGAGCAGATCCCTGAGGACGGCGCGGTGCTGCCGGCGCGCGACTCGCTGATGGTCGATGCACCCTATGCCCCGATCGAGCGGCCGGCCGACGACATCCCAGAGGCGCCTGCTGGTCTGCGCATGCACCCGCCGGTGCTGGACGAGGCAGGCCCTTCCCGCGTGCAGGAGCGCACCTTCCTCAGCCGCCTCACCGGCGGCCTGCGGATCGAGCCCTTCATGCGGCGCCCGGCGACGGCCCCCGCGGCCACGGCGGAACGGATCGAGCCGGGCTTCGGCGGTTACGAGGCCGCGTCGCCGCCTTCGCCGGCACACTACCGGCAGCCGATTGCCGATGAGGAGTTCGAGGCGCCGCCACCGGCCGAGGTCGCGCCGCTGCATCCGCCCGTCATCGAAGAGAGGGCGGACGAAGAGACCGACGAGAATCCGTTCACGCCCGACAATGCGCTCGACGTCGAGCCGCCGGCCGCCGCGCCGCCGGTGCCGGCGGGTGTGAAGATCGTGCCGCGCAAATCGGCCGCGCCGCAGGGCAAGCGCGCCGCCAAGGCCGGACAGCGCGAGCTGGCCCTCGGGGCCGAGTACCGGCTGCCGCCGCTCGACATCCTGTCACTGCCCTCGAGGGTCAACTCCCAGCCGAAGATCGACGAGGACGCGCTGGAGCAGAATGCGCGCCTGCTCGAGACGGTGCTCGACGACTTTGGCGTCAAGGGACAGATCGTGAAGGTGCGGCCGGGTCCGGTCGTGACTCTCTACGAACTCGAACCGGCGCCCGGCACCAAGTCGAGCCGGGTCATCGGTCTCGCCGACGACATCGCCCGCTCCATGAGCGCGGTCTCGGCGCGCGTCGCCACCGTGCCCGGCCGCAACGTCATCGGCATCGAGCTGCCCAACGCCAAGCGCGAGACCGTGTTCCTGCGCGAGCTTCTGTCGACCAAGCACTACGAGGATGGCCGCCTCGGCCTGCCGCTGGCGCTCGGCAAGGACATCGGCGGCGATCCGGTCATCGCCGACCTCGCCCGCATGCCGCATCTGCTGATCGGCGGCACCACCGGCTCGGGCAAGTCGGTGGCGGTCAACACCATGATCCTGTCGCTGCTGTACCGGCTGACGCCGAACCAGTGCCGCTTCATCATGAT
>CAIYWM010000056.1 GCA_903929895.1 uncultured Alphaproteobacteria bacterium | reverse complement strand
GGGGCTGGCCCAGACGCGGTGGAAGCCGAGCATTGGCAGCCACAGGCGATGGAAGGCCACCGAGCGCGCGAGGTCGCTCACCTCGATCGCTGCTCCGGCAAAGGAAGAGCGTGGGCGCATCAGCTCGGCTCGAGCCCCAGCGCCAGCAGCTCGTCGCGCCGCAGATGCTGCTCACCGGCGAGGAAGAACTCGTCGAGCTGCGGCGGCTTCACTGACGTGCCGGCCAGCATGGCGTGCGCCTGGCCGCGGTGATGGGTCTGGTGCTGGAAGAGATGTTCCAGGATCGAGATCACGCTGGAGGGCGGCGGCGTGCGGTTGGGACGCGGCAGCGACAGGCCCTCGGCCAGGGTTTCCTCGGTCTGGCGCTCGCAGAAGGCGAGCAGCCGCCGGTCGCTGGCGATCTGCGGCTCGTACAGCGACGCGGCGTCTGGAAAATCCGGGACCGGGTCGTGGTAGCGCTGCAGCACCGTCGGCTCGCGGTGCAGCGCGTCGATGTAATAGAGATCGACCCAGAGGATGTGATTGAGCGTGGCGCGCAGCGACGAGAAGAAGCTCGTGCGCGGGGCGGCGAACTCTTCCGGCGTCAGCGCCTTGCAGGCGGTCAGCAGCCGGTGGTTCGCCCAGATGTTGTTGCGGGCCATGGCGACGGCATGGCCTGGAAGCCCCGTCGCCATGGTTCCCGTGTCCTTCGGCGTCAGGCCGCGTGGGCCAGGTTGCGCAGCACGTAGTGCAGCACGCCACCGTTCTTGAAGTAGCCGACCTCTTCGGCGGTATCGATGCGGCAGGTCAGCATGATCGTCTCCGACGCGCCGTCGGGGCGATGGATGGTCAGCGGCACGTCCATGCCGGGCTTCAGCTCGCCGTCGATGCCGCCCACGTCGTAGGTCTCGCGGCCGGTCAGGTTCAGCGTCTTGCGCGTCATGCCGTCCTTGAACTGCAGCGGCAGCACGCCCATGCCGACCAGGTTCGAGCGATGGATGCGCTCGAAGGTCTCGCAGACCACCGCCTTCACGCCCAGCAGGTTGACGCCCTTGGCCGCCCAGTCGCGCGACGAGCCGGTGCCGTATTCCTTGCCGGCGATCAGCACCTGCGGCGTGTGCTCCTTCCGGTAGCGCATCGCCACGTCGTAGATCGGCTCGGGCTGGTCGGTCGTGTAGTGGTGGGTGAAGCCACCCTCGATGCCCGGGACCATCTCGTTCTTGAGGCGGATGTTGGCGAAGGTGCCGCGCATCATCACCTCGTGATTGCCGCGGCGCGTGCCGTACTGGTTGAAGTCCTTGGCCTCGACGCCTTCCTCCATCAGGTACTTGCCGGCGGGGCTGTCCTTCTTGATCGAGCCGGCGGGCGAGATGTGGTCGGTGGTGATCGAGTCGCCGAACTGGCCGAGCGGACGAGCGCCCGTGATGTTGGTGAGCGCGGCCGGCGTCTTGCCCATGCCCTCGAAGTAGGGCGGGTTGCGCACGTAGGTCGACTTGTCGTCCCAGGCGTAGGTCAGGCTGGGCTTAGTCTTGATGCCGCGCCAGAACCGGTCACCCTCGAAGACGTTGGCGTAGCGCTTCTTGAAGGCCTTGGCCGTCACGAACTTGTCGACGGTCTTGGAGACCTCCATGTTCGACGGCCAGATGTCCTTCAGGTAGACGGGCTTGCCGCCCTTGCCGATGCCGATCGGATCCTTGGTGATGTCGATCTTCATCGAGCCGGCCAGCGCGTAGACCACGACCAGCATCGGCGAGGCGAGGTAGTTGGCGCGGGTCAGCGGATTGACGCGGCCCTCGAAGTTGCGATTGCCCGAGAGCACCGAGCTCACGACCAGATCGCCGTCGCCGATCGCCTTGGTGACCGGGTCGGGCAGCGGGCCGGAATTGCCGATGCAGCTCGTGCAGCCGTAGCCGACGAGGTTGAAGCCCAGCTTGTTCAGGTCCTTCTGCAGTCCCGAGGCCTCGAAGTATTCGGTCACGACCTGCGAGCCCGGCGCCAGCGAGGTCTTCACCCACGGCTTGACCTTGAGGCCGAGCTTCACCGCGTTGCGCGCGATCAGGCCGGCGCCCAGCATGACGTAGGGGTTCGAGGTGTTGGTGCAGGAGGTGATGGCCGCGATCACCACGTCGCCGTGGCCGAGGTCATAGTCGGTGCCCTCGCACTTGATGCGCTTGCCGTCGTCCTTGCGGTCGAATTCCTTCTCCATGTTCGCGACGAACAGCTGGGCAGCGTCGTCGAGCGGCACGCGATCCTGCGGGCGCTTCGGGCCGGCAAGGCTCGGCACCACGTCGCCCAGGTCGAGCGACAGCGTGTCGGTGAAGACCGGCTCGGGCGACTTCTTGGAGCGCCACAGGCCCTGCTTCTTGGCATAGGCCTCGACGAGCTTGGCGGCCGTGCCGCGGTTGGTGGTCTTGAGGAAGCCCAGCGTGATCTCGTCGACCGGGAAGAAGCCGCAGGTCGCGCCGTATTCCGGCGCCATGTTGGCGATGGTCGCGCGGTCGGCGAGCGACAGCGCGTCGAGGCCCGGGCCGAAGAACTCGACGAACTTGTTCACCACGCCCTTCTTGCGCAGCATCTGCGTGACGGTGAGGACGAGGTCGGTCGCCGTCAGCCCCTCGCGCATCTGGCCGGTGAGCCTGAAGCCGACGACCTCGGGGATCACCATCGAGACGGGCTGGCCCAGCATCGCGGCCTCGGCCTCGATCCCGCCCACGCCCCAGCCGACGACGCCGATGCCGTTGATCATCGTCGTGTGGCTGTCGGTGCCCACCAGCGTGTCGGGGTAGTAGAGGTCGCCGCGGCAGTGCACGCCC
>CAIYWM010000055.1 GCA_903929895.1 uncultured Alphaproteobacteria bacterium | reverse complement strand
CGAAGTCTTCATGGCTCAACTGCGTGAGCCCGATTTTCCTTCTTTTCGCCAGCGGATGTGATTCGTGCAGGCAGGCGACAAAAGGCTCGCTGTGATACAGGAAGCCTTCGATACCATTTCGCCTCGCGTGACCGTGCCCGAAGCCCAGATCGATCTCATCGCGAGAGATCGCTTCGGTCTGGTCGATCGATCCCATCTCCTTCAGCCGGATTTCCATGAGGGGAAATCTTTCCCGGAAGTCGCGAAGAATTGCGGGCAAACCGCGGTAAAGCATCGATGCCCCGAACCCGATGCGCAAGACGCCGGAGCTGCCGTCGGCGACAGAGCGGATCTGCTGTTTGATCTCCTCCATTCGCCCGAGCAGCGCACGGGCTTCGGTCCGCAACGCCAGGCCAGCCGGGGTCAGTTCAACGGCGCGCGTATTGCGCGTGAACAATTGAGCGCCGAGTTCGCTCTCGAGCTGCTTGATGGCGTAGCTCAGGGGCGGCTGCGACAGTGCCAGCTTCTTTGCCGCACGTCCGAAGTGCTTCTCCTCGGCCAGCACACTGAAATAACGAAGCCTGCGCAGGTCCATCGCCAAATCGATTGATACAGGGAAAGTCTTAATCGAGCCAAAGTCGATATTCGACTGGATCGACGCGCGCTTCAATAACCGGCGGACAAGGACTCGCCTCGAAGTTCGAACCCGTGGGGATGGCAATGACGACCAGATCGAGAATGTGGCTTCTATGCTGCCTGGCGGCCACCAGCATTCTGCTATCGTTCACCGCTCCGGCCAGCGCGCAGTATCCGAACAAGCCGATAAAGCTGGTCGTGCCTTTCGCGGCAGGGGGCCCGACCGACGCCCTCGGCCGCGCGCTGGCGGCGGCCATGCGTACACATCTCGGCCAGCCGGTGATCGTCGAAAACTTTGGAGGCGCCGGTGGAAACATCGGCGCCCAGTTGGTCGCGCAAGCGCCGGCCGACGGCTACACGTTGCTGCTCGCCACGTCGGGTCCCCTGGTCGTCAATGTGAGCTTGTTCAAGAAGCTCACTTTCGACCCGATCAAGAGCTTCGATCCGGTCATCATGATCGGCACGCTGCCAAACGTGATCGTGGCCCATCCGAGCTTTCCCGCAAAGGACGTTGCCGAACTGGTGGCGTACAGCAAGGCGCACAAGGGCGCGCTCAGCTTCTCCCACGCCGGTATTGGCGGGTCCTCGCATCTTGCCGGGGAGATGTTCAATTCGATGGCCGGGACCGATCTCATCCAGATTCCCTATCGAGGTGCCTCTCTGGCGTTGAACGATGTGATCGGTGGTCAGGTCCAACTGAGTGTGCTGGATGTTCTTGTCGCGGCGCCCCAGGTGAAAGCCGGAAAGATCCGCGCGCTTGGAGTGACGACGAAGGAGCGCGCGTCGGTTTTGCCTGACGTGCCGACCCTCGACGAGCAGGGGCTCAAGGGATTCGATTCCAGTGTGATGTTCGGCGTCGTCGCGCCAAGAGGCACGCCTTCCGACATCCTGGCAAAACTGAACACGGTGCTTGCTTCGAGTCTGGATGAACCGGCCCTACGCACCTTTCTCGACGCGCAAGGCATAAGCCGCGCGTCGTCAACCGAGGCGGCCTACCTTTCCAGGTATCTCGCCGAGGAGATTCCGAAGTGGCGAAAGATCATCGAGTCGATCGGAATCGAAGTGCAATAGCGCCAGGATCGCCTCAGGCAGCCGAATGATGGAGACCAACATCGTTGGTTCCATTCCGACGGCGAGCAATATCGACGCCTCCTTCAGTCATCGCTCTCGTGCGTCAGCCGGGCGAGGCGGGTTCGCGCGGCGGTGCGTGTCTTGTCACGACGGTGCTTGTAGGCGAGCAGGTCTTCCGCCCGGATGCGGCGATGGGTGCCGATCTTGTGGTGCGGGATCGCCTTGGTCTCGAGCAGCTTCACGAGGAAGGGCCGGGAGACGTCGAGCATGTCGGCGGCCTGCTGGGTGGAGAGATCCGCGCCGGACGCCACGAGCGTGACCGCGTCGCCCTTGCCGATGGCCTCCAGGAGATCGAGCACCAGGCGGGCGACCGCCGGGGGAAGGTCCACGTCGGCGCTCTTGGCTCCCTTCTTGACGTGGAGCGACAGGCCGCCCCGCTTGTCCCGGTGACTCGCCAGGGCCGTGCCGGCTTTCGCGGCCTTGTCGGCTTCGGCGGGCGTGGGCAGGCGTTCGGAAAGCGAGTCGTCGAGGGCCATCGGAGTCTCCAGCTGGTCGGTGACGCCGCGTGTGAGCGGGCACTATAACCGAAACAATCGAAATAGTCGAAACAATCGAAGCCAATGTCGCAGGGCGGGGAGGGGCCGAAATCGGCGCGCCGTCCGCGAGAATTGCGTTGACATACGAAGGATGAATATCTCGCGCCTGGTCCGCCTCATGGCCGTGCGCAGGGGCCGGCGCGGTGATCCTAGCCGGCTCTGTCCAGCTCAATGGTACAGGCAGAGACATTCGGTCCCATCGGGGTCGACATGTCGGCCCGAACCGTCGTCTGGCTCCTGATCTGAGATCCCGACAAGGTGCCTGAGAAGGAACCCACCAGCACTTTCGGGTTCCCGTTCCTGAGGCGCGCGTTGATCGAGCCTGAATAGCTGTTCCCGGAAATGTTGACCGTCACCGTCGTGCCCGTCGCGCGGCCGGTGCCGGTGCCTGACCCTTTGCCACCCGTCACCGTGACCGATACCGGAATGGGGCCCGGCCAGAAGTCGCACATGGCCTTGCCAGTCCATTGCGCCGTGCCGGCGGGTGTCGCAGCCGGTGCGGTCGCGGCGACAGGCGCCGATGGCGCCGCCGGTGGCAGAGGTGCGGCAGGTACAGTCGCTGCGGCTGCCTTCGCCCGTGCGTCCTCGTCGGCCTTCTTCTTTTCGTCCTCGATCTTCTTCTGATCGTCGTTGTACCTGGCGATCGCCGGCGCCGCCTCGCGCAGCAGGGCCTGGTGCTGTGAACCGGTCAGGAAACCTGTCGCCGGCTGGTCGTGGGCCTTCTGCCAGCTGGCAATCATCTCGCGCGAGCGCGGTCCCAGGGCACCGTCATTGCCGCGGGTATCGAAGCCGAGTGACGTCAAGGCGACCTGGATCCGTTGGCGGTCGGACGGCGTGTGCCGCAGTGCCACCTCGCCGGCTTCTGCCGTCTTCCTGTCGCTGGCGGCGGCTGCTTCGGCATCGGCCTTCTGCCGGGCGTCGGCCTCGGCCTTCTGGCGCTCCGCCTGTGCGCTGGCCAGAGCCTCGTCGGCCAGACGCTTGGCATCGGCGTCGGCCTCGGCCTTCTTCTGCGCATCGGTTTCGGCCTGACGCAGGGCCGCCATCTCGGCCTCGGCCTTGCGCTGAGCCGCCTCGGCTTCGGCACGCATGGCCAATGTCTGCTCTTCCTGGCGGCGCGCCACGATCTCTGCCCGCAGCTTCGCCAGATCTTCTTCCGCCTTCTGGCGCAGCTGCTGGGCCCGTTCGAGTTCGGCATCCGCCATCTGTTTCGCGGCGCCCTCGTCGGTCGCCTTCTTCTGGGCCTCTTCTTCCAGGCGTTTCTTCTCCGCGGCAGCCGCATCGGCGGCGCGTCGCTCCGCCAGGACGCGCTCGAGGTCCTCTACCTTCATGTCCTGCACGGCCACGCCCTGGGGGGCGAGGGCACCTGGTGCCGGAGGCTTCGGGGCGAGCATGACGTAGCCGCCGCCCGCCAGGAGCAGGGCGGCGACCGCGGCCCCGGCGTAGAGCGTCCCGCGGCTCTTCGGCTTTCTTGCCGGGATGGCAGGGCCGGACACCACCTGTTCGACGACCCCGGGCGCAGGGGGCGGTGCCGGAGAGGGCCTTGGGACATTCACCACGATGGTCGCGGCAGGATCGGGACGGCTCCGCGCCGCGACCGTCAACGCATCGTCGGGGGCTGCCGTCAGCGACAGGATGTGGCGCCAGCCCGCAATCGACTGCGGCCGGTCGGTGGCGCGTACCGCAAGGCCTGCATCGATGCCGGCCAGCAAACCGGGGGCAAAGCCCGCCGGCGCAGCCGTTGCAACGGACTCATATTCATCGTCGAGCATGCGATCGAAGGCCGACGGCGGCGCGCGCCCGGTGATGGCGTGGTAGAGCGTGGCCGAGACGCCGTAGATGTCGGTCCAGGGGCCTTGCTTGGCGGCGGTGAACTGCTCGGGCGCCGCGTAGCCAGGTGTGAAGATCGCCGTCATCGCCACGGTCCGGCCGACCATGGCGGCGCGCGAAGCACCGAAGTCGATCAGGGTCGGGTTGCCTGCGGCATCGAGCAGGATGTTGGCGGGCTTGATATCGCGATGCAGGAAGCCTGCAGTGTGGACCTGCTCGAGACCTTCGAGCAGCGGCCACAGGATACGGTCGATCGCCGAGGTATCCAGCCGGCCGTTTTTCTTTATGTGGCCTTCCAGCGTATCGCCGTGGAGCATCTCCATGACGATGTAGGCGGTCCCGTTGATCTCCAGGAAGTCGTAGACGCGGACGATGCCCGGCGCGCGATGCAGCGTCGCCATGACCCGGCCCTCGGCGACGAACCGGTCGCGGCCCCAGGTGAAGTCCTCCGCCATCTTGGTCGAGCGCGGCATCACGGTGACACCGTTCTGGCGCACCGCCAGGGCGGTCGACAGATACTCCTTGATGGCAACTTCGCGATCGAGCTGGACGTCGCGCGCCCGGTAGGTAATGCCGAAGCCGCCTTGACCCAGCACAGACAGGACTTCATGGCGCCCGATCAGCGTGCCCACCGGCAAGGCGACGAAATCGACTTCCGGATCCGTCACCGTCGTCTCTGATCTCATATCGACCATGAAGGCCGCTCTCCCCTTCGGGTCAATGCCGGCCCAGG
>CAIYWM010000054.1 GCA_903929895.1 uncultured Alphaproteobacteria bacterium | reverse complement strand
GGCATGAAGGACCACTTCATACCGGTCGGGAAGCCCGCGCCACCGCGGCCGCGCAGGCCCGACTTCTTCATCTCGTCGATGATCGCGTCCACGCCCCGGTCGAGGATCGCCTTGGTGTTGTCCCAGGCGCCACGGGCACGGGCGCCGGCCAGGCGCCAATCGTGTACGCCGTAGAGGTTGGTGAAGATGCGGTCCTTGTCGCCGAGCATCGTCCTACTCACCCTTCAGCGTTGTCAGGCCGCCCTCGGGCGCCGACGTCTGGCGGTCCACCTGCGGTCCGGGCTTCGGCGTCTCGCCGCGCCGGAACGCGTCGAGCACCTTGTTCATCGAGGCCTCGTCGAGATCCTCGTAGAAATCGTCGTTGATCTGCACGACAGGCGCGTTGACGCAGCCGCCGAGGCACTCAACTTCCTGCACGCTGAACGTCTCGCCGTCGGCGGCATGCTGGCAGGCTTTCATTACAGCTTCGGAACCGCGCAGCCAGCACGGCGTCGTGGTGCAGACCTGCAGCAGGTACTTACCCTTCGGCCGCAGCTGGAACATCGTATAGAAGGTCGCGATCTCGTAGACGCGGATCGGCGCCATTTCGAGGATGCGCGCGACCTCGTTCATCGCCGCGCGCGGCAGCCAGCCCTGCTGGCGCTGCGCCAGATCCAGCACCGCGATCACGGCACTCGCCTGACGGCCCGGCGGATAATGGGCAATCTGCTCCTCGACCTTCGCCATGTACTCGGGCGTGAAGGAAAAGCTTGCGACCTGAGGGACGTCCTTGGGGTCGGCGGTGATCATCGCCATCGCATCGTCTCCTAGCGGTCGATCTCGCCGAACACGATGTCGAGCGAGCCGATGTTCGCCGACATGTCGGCGAGCTGGTGTCCCTTGGTCATCATGTCGAGCGCCTGCAGGTGCGAGAACCCGGGAGCACGGATCTTGCAGCGGTAAGGTTTGTTGGTGCCGTCGGAAACGAGATAGACGCCGAACTCGCCCTTGGGCGCCTCGACCGCCGTGTAGGTCTCGCCGGCGGGCACCTTGTAGCCCTCGGTGTAGAGCTTGAAGTGATGGATCAGCGCTTCCATCGACCCCTTCATCTCACCGCGGCGCGGCGGCGAGATCTTGCGGTCGTCGACCCGCACCGGACCGCCGACCTTGCGCAGGGCGGCGATGCACTGCTCCATGATGCGGACAGCCTGGTACATTTCCTCGATGCGCACGAGGTAACGCGCGTAGCAGTCGCCGGTCTTGCCGACCGGAATGTCGAAATCCATGCGATCGTAGACGTCATAGGGCTGCGACTTGCGCAGGTCCCACGGCAGGCCCGACGCGCGGATCAGCGGCCCGGAGAAACCCCAGTCGAGCGCCTGCTCGGCCGAGACGACGCCGATGTCGACGGTCCGCTGGCGGAAGATGCGGTTGTCATTCAGCAGGTTCTCGATGTCCTTCATGAACGGATAGAACTGCTTGATCCATCCATCCATCGAATCGAGCATGCCCTCCGGCAGGTCCTGGTGGACGCCGCCCGGCCGGAAATAGGCTGCGTGCATGCGCGAGCCGCTCACCTGCTCGTAGTATTCCATCAGCAGTTCGCGCTGCTCGAAGCCCCACAGCGGCGGGGTGAGCGCACCGACGTCCATCGCAAAGGTCGTGACGTTCAGCAGATGGTTGAGGATGCGCGTGATCTCGGAGAACAGCACGCGGATGTACTGGCCGCGCTCCGGCGCCTCGATGCCCAGCAGCTTCTCGACCGCGAGCGCGTAGGCATGCTCCTGGTTCATCGGCGAGACATAGTCGAGCCGGTCGAAGTACGGCACCGCCTGCAGGTAGCTCTTGTACTCGATCAGCTTCTCGGTCCCGCGGTGCAGCAGCCCGATATGCGGGTCGCAGCGCTCGACGATCTCGCCGTCCATCTCGACGACGAGCCGCAGCACGCCGTGGGCCGCCGGATGCTGCGGCCCGAAATTCATGGTCAGTGTCTTGATTTCGACGTCGGACATGTCAGTTCGCCTTCGCCGGTGCCGCGGCCGCTTCCTGGGCCTTCTCGTCGCCTGGAAGAACCTTGGGCGCGCCTTCCCAGGGGCTGAGGAAGTCGAAGCGGCGGAATTCCTGGGCGAGCTTCACCGGCTCGTACACAACGCGCTTCTGCACGTCGTCCCAGCGCAGCTCGACGAAGCCGGTCAGCGGGAAATCCTTGCGCAGCGGATGCCCCTCGAAACCGTAGTCCGTGAGGATACGGCGCAGGTCGGGATGGTCAGAGAACCACACGCCGTAAAGATCGTAGGTCTCGCGCTCGAACCAGCCAGCCGAGCTGTAGACCGGCGCGGCCGATGGCACGGGCGTCGTTTCGTCGGTCTGCACCTTCACGCGGATGCGCTGGTTGTTCTTGAGGCTGAGCAGGTTGTAGACGACGTCGAAGCGCTTCTCGCGCTCGGGCCAGTCAACGCCGCAAATGTCGATCAGCTGCTTGAACAGGCACTTTGGATCGTCACGCAGGTAGGTCAGGAGCGCGAGAACCTTGTCCGGCGTCGTCTCGAGCATCAGCTCGCCGAGGCGGACTTCCGTCTTCGACACCGCGCTCGTCTGCGCCTGGGCGATATGGTCGCTGAGTTCCTTGAGAGCCTCGCTCATCAGCGCACCAGCGTGCCCGTGCGACGGACCTTCTTCTGAAGCTGCAGCACGCCATAGAGCAGCGCCTCGGCGGTCGGCGGACAGCCCGGCACGTACACGTCGACCGGCACGATGCGATCGCAGCCGCGCACGACGGAATAGCTATAGTGATAGTAGCCGCCGCCGTTGGCGCACGACCCCATCGAGATCACGTAGCGCGGCTCGGCCATTTGGTCGTAGACCTTGCGCAGCGCCGGCGCCATCTTGTTGGTCAGGGTGCCGGCCACGATCATCACGTCGGCGGCGCGCGGACTGGGCATCGGCGCGAAGCCGAAGCGGTCGAGATCGTAGCGGCTCATCCAGCAATGGATCATCTCGACGCCGCAGCAGGCCAGACCGAAGGTCAGCCCCCACATCGAACCGGTGCGCGCCCAGGTGACAAGCTTGTCGAGCTGCGCGACGACGAAACCCTTGTCGGCCAGCTCGTCGTTCAGCGCCCGCGACAGCGCCGCCTCGGCAGCCGTATTGGGCTTGGCCGGAGTGATCACTCCCATTCCAGGGCTCCCTTACGCCATTCGTAGATGAAGCCCACCGTCAGCACGCCGAGGAACAGCATCATCGACCAGAAGCCGAAGAGTCCGATATCGCCCAGCGCCACCGCCCACGGAAACAGGAACGCGACCTCAAGATCGAAGATGATGAAAAGGATCGCGACAAGATAGAAGCGCACGTCGAACTGGCCACGCGCGTCGTCGAACGGCGCGAACCCGCATTCGAACGGCGACAGCTTTTCCGAGTTCGGATTCTGGCGGGCGATCAGATACGACCCGCCGAGCATGGCGCAGACCAGCCCGAAGGCTAGTCCGAGGAAGATCAGGATTGGCAGGTATTCCCGCAGAAGAGCTTCCATCGCCACCCCTTGCGCCCCTTTTTTTTGGGCTGCCAGTGTTTGGGCTGGCGCGAGCGACGGGACTCGAACCCGCGACCTCCGGCGTGACAGGCCGGCATTCTAACCAACTGAACTACGCCCGCTTTCAGCCCCAAACGGCGCGCGGAGAGATATAGGAGCGCCTATTGTGTGTCAAGCATACTGCACCAGCGAACAGGTGCACAAATGCCCGATATTTCAATGCGTTCCGCCGCACACATGATGACCTGCGAAACAAAATTGGTGGGCGATGACGGGATCGAACCGCCGACCAGTCCCGTGTAAAGGGAATGCTCTACCGCTGAGCTAATCGCCCGCCGAGGGTGGTAGCACAGCGAGGAGAAAAATGCCTAGTTGATCGCATCCTTCAGGGTCTTGCTGGCCTTGAAACGCGGCACGATGGCCGCCGGAATCTTGATCTTCTCGCCAGTCTGGGGGTTACGCCCCTCGCCTGCCTTGCGCTTGGTCACCTGAAACGTGCCGAAGCCG
>CAIYWM010000053.1 GCA_903929895.1 uncultured Alphaproteobacteria bacterium | reverse complement strand
CTTCGACGGATTTCTGGAAGGCCGTGTCCATGCCCGGCGTGGCGGCCATCAGGCTGTCGACGCCCGCGAGATAGGCGTCGCGCGCCGCGACCGATTGGGTGCCGAGTTCGTTGCCGTAGCGATCCTGCAGGCTCATCACTTCTCCTTGCCCGCCGTGGGATCCCACATCGGCGAGGCCATGGTCTCACTGAAATTCTTGAACATCAGGTTGAACGAGATGCTGATGCGGTCGCTCTCGCCGTCATTGGCCGGCACCGTGTGCTTCAGCCAGGAGGGGAAGATCACCATGCGGCCTTCCTTGCTCGGCGCATTGGCGCCATTGGCGGTGAGGCGGGTGTACTGGCGCGGCTTGGGCATGATCATCGAGGCCTGGCCGCGGGGATCCTGGAACAGGATCTGCGAACCGCCGCTCGGGATCGACACATAATAGACGCCGCTCAGGTAGTTGTTGGGATGGTGATGCATCGGATGGTAGGCGCCGGGCGGATTGACGTTCGCCCAGCAGCCGGTGATCCCCATCGGATACTGATCGACCTGCAGGAAGCGGGCGACGCCGCGCCCTGCGGTCTCGACCAGCTTGGCGAACTCGGCGAAGGCCGGGCGCGTGTGGAGGTCCTGCGGCGTCTGCCAGTTGCTGCCGGCCGGCACCTTCGCTCGCGGCGCGATCAACCGTTCGATCTCGGCCTTGAGTTTCGCATTGAGGCTCGCCGCCGCGAGCGGCTGGAGGTCCACGATCCACAACGGGGTCGGGAAGATCTCCTGCACTTCCTGCTTCTCGATCATGGCTGAAAGTATATCCCGCGATTGCCCGATTGTCCGTTAGGTGATCCAATCCGCCGCATAAGCAGAGCGAGGAGGAAGCCCGGTGACTGTGTCGATCCATGCCGTGACGCCCGACTTCGTGGCCGAAGTGGGCGATGTCGCCCTGAACAAGGTCTCGCCCGAAGATCTGGCCGCGATCCGCGCGGCTTTCACAAAGTATGCGGTCCTGGTCTTTCCCGACCAGGAATTCGACGACGACAGCCAGCTCGCCTTCGCGCGCCATTTCGGACCGCTCGAGACGACCGTCTTCATGGCCCGCAAGGGCCATAACCTGCGCCTGCACCAGAACATGGCCGATGTCGGCAATCTCGACGCCGAGAACCGCATCCTGGAGACCAACAACCGCCAGCGTCTCTACAATCTCGGCAACCGGCTGTGGCACACCGACTCGTCGTTCAAGCGCCTGCCGGCCTACTGCTCGATGCTGCATGCGCGCTCGATCCCGCCGATCGGCGGTCACACCGAGTTCGCCGACATGCGCGCGGCCTACGACGCGCTGCCGGACTCGACGAAAGAGCGCATCGCCGGACTGGTGGCCGAGCATTCGATCATGACGTCGCGCGGCAAGCTCGGCTTCAAGGATTTCGACGAGAGCGAGCGCGCGGCCTTCGCGCCGGTTCCGCAGGTATTGGTGCGCCGCCTGCCGGACTCCGGCCGCATGAGCCTCTACATCGCCAGCCACGCCGGCGCGATCCGCGGCATGCAAGACGACGAGGCGCGCCAGCTCATCGACGAACTGACCGCGCATGCGACGCAACGCCAGTTCGTCCATGCGCACCGCTGGCGCGAGAACGACCTGGTGATCTGGGACAATCGCTGCACCATGCATCGCGGCATGGAATTCGACGACCAGCGCTACAAGCGCGACATGCGCCGCGCCACCGTCTCCGACGTCGCCCCGACCTGCGAGCAGATGGGCCTCTCCGTCGCCGCGGAGTAGTGCGTCACCCCTTCACCTGACCTCTCCCCCGCTAGGGGGAGAGGCTGGGTGAGGGGGCTACGCACGCTCGGTCAATCGAGCAAGCGCCGCATGATCGTCCGCCGCCACGGCGGATGGCCGTGCCGGTTCCCTTCCATGGCCTGCATACGGAAGACGTGTGGCCAGTCTGCGCGGGGCATCTCCGCGAAGGCGCGGCGCGCGTAGTACGGCGCGTTCCACGGGACATCGCGATAGGTCGAGAGGTAGAGCGTGCGATGGCCCAGGCTGCGGGCGGCTGTCGCGGTTTGGTCGATCAATGCACTGCCGAAGCCG
>CAIYWM010000052.1 GCA_903929895.1 uncultured Alphaproteobacteria bacterium | reverse complement strand
GCCAACGCATAGGAGAAGGCAGCGCCCAGGCAGGCAAGCTGGCCGATGCTTGCCAATCGATCGCCGATCAGCAGATCCGGGCCGACCAGCACCGTCACGCCGACGAAGCCGATCAGCAGGGCGGCCAGCTTGGTGGCGTTCATTTCTTCGTCGCGGGTCGCGAGATGGGCAACGACTAGCGTGAACAGGGGCGTCGTGGCGTTCAGGATCGAGGCCAGGCCCGAGGCGATCTGCGTCTGGCCCCAGAAGATCAGGCTGAAGGGGATCAGGTTGTTCAGCAACCCCATGATCGTGAAGGCGGCCCAGGGCGTTTCGCGCCGGAAGAGGCTCAGGCCGGTCAGCCAGAGCGACAGATTCAGTGCGAATGCGGCAAGGGCGACGCGACCGAAGACGACCGTTAACGGGCCTAACTCGGCAACGGCCACTTTGGCGAAGAAGAACGACCCGCCCCAGAGGACGGACAGCGACACCAGCCAGATCCAGACACGCAGGCTCATGGGTGGAGTCTGCGGGCATCGCGCGTACCGATCTATCCGGCCGCGGACAGCAATCGCGCCCCGTCTCGGGGCAGCGCTACTCCTAACTCTGGACTTGCACCTTTGCCCAAGTGTCCCGCAGCTCGATCGTGCGGTTGAACACCAGAGCCTTCGGCCGGCTCGCGAGGTCCGGGCAGAAATAGCCCAGTCGCTCGAACTGCACGGCTTCCCCTTCAGGTGTCTCTGCCAATGAGGGCTCCAGCAGCGCGCCCGACAGGACTTCGAGCGAACCTGGATTCAGGTCAGCGTCGAGATCGCCACCTGCGCCCGGGTCAGGGCGGTTGAAGAGCGTGCTGTACAATCGGACTTCGGCGGGAAGTGCATCCCGGGCGGACACCCAGTGCAGGGTGGCCTTTACCTTTCGACCGTCCGGCGCGTTGCCGCCGCGGCTCGCTGGATCGTAGGTGCAGCGCAGTTCGACCACGTTGCCGGCGGCGTCCTTGACCACCTCGCGGCAGGTGACGAGATAGGCGTAGCGCAGCCTGACTTCTCGCCCCACTGCCAGCCGGAAGAACTTGTTCGACGGATTCTCCATGAAGTCGTCGCGCTCGACGAAGACCTCCCTGCGGAAGAGAAGTGTACGCGTGCCGGCGTCCGGATCCCCCGGGTGATTGACGGCCTCCAACTCTTCGACGTGGTCTTCGGGAAAGTTCTCGATCACGAGCTTGAGCGGCCGCAGGACCGCCATGCGCCGCTGCGCTGCTTGATTGAGATGGTCGCGGATCGAGTGATCGAACATTGCGAGATCGACGACGCTGTTGGCCTTGGACATGCCGATGCGCCGAACGAAGTCGCGGATCGCCTCCGGCGGCACGCCGCGACGGCGCAGACCTGCCAGCGTCGGCATGCGCGGATCGTCCCAGCCACTCACAATGCCGCGCCGCACCAGATCCGTCAGGTAGCGTTTGGAAAGGACCGTGTACCCGAGATTGAGTCGGGCGAATTCGGTCTGGCGCGGGCGCGCCGGCACCGGCAGGTGATCGAGGAACCAGTCGTAGAGCGGGCGATGGTCTGCGAACTCCAGGGTGCAGAGTGAGTGCGTGACATGTTCGATGGCGTCGGACTGGCCATGCGCGAAATCATAAGTCGGATATATGCACCATTGCGTGCCGGTGCGCGGGTGAGCCACGTGCAGGATGCGATACAGGACAGGGTCGCGCAGGTTCATGTTGCCGGAAGCAAGGTCGATCTTCGCTCGCAGCACGCAGGCACCGTTGGGAAACTTGCCGGCGCGCATGTCGCGAAACAGGCTGAGATTGGTTTCCATCGAGCGGTCGCGGTGCGGCGAAGCCCGGCCCGGTTCGGTCAGCGTGCCGCGCATTGCCCGCATCTCGTCGGGCGGGGTGTCGTCGACATAGGCGAGGCCGGCGCGGATGAGATGCTCGGCCCAGTCGTACAACGTCTGGAAATAGTCCGACGCATGGTGCAGATGCTCGCCCCAGTCGAAGCCGAGCCAGTGTACGTCCCGCTTGATGGCGTCGATGTATTCCTGCTCCTCCTTCACGGGGTTGGTGTCGTCGAAGCGAAGGTGGCAGCGGCCGCCGGTTTCGGTCGCAATTCCGAAATTCAGGCAGATCGACTTTGCGTGGCCGAGATGCAGGTAGCCGTTCGGCTCCGGCGGAAAGCGAGTAACGATGCTTTGCACTTTTCCGCTGGCGAGATCCGACTGAACCAGGTCGCGAATGAAATCCCGCGCCTCTTCGTTCGCAGCGACCTCCGGCATCGGCTTCTTGTCATCCATTACGTGTCTCCCGTTCAAGCGGCGGCCGCCAGCAAACGAACCTTGCTCTCGGCGGGCCCGAGCACGGCCAGCACTTCGAAGATGCCGGGCGAGGCGGTCGAGCCGGTCAGCGCGACGCGGAGCGGCTGGGCGACTTGGCCAAGCTTGAGCCCGTTCGCCTCGGCGAACTTGCGCACGGCTTCTTCGAGCGCCTTTTCGCTCCAGTCGCTCGCCTGCGTCTCCAGCGCCGGCGCGAGCTTGGCCATGACGGCACGGGCGTCGGGCGTCAGCACGCCGAGCGCCTTGTCGTCGGCGATCGGCGGCGCGCCGGCGCGTGCGTAGAAGGCAAGACTGTCAGCGAGTTCGACAAGCGTGCGCGCGCGCGGCTTCACGCCGTTCAGGCCGCGCACGATACGCTCGCGGCCGGCGTCGGCGACCTTGCCGCCGATCTTTTCCTCGATGCGCGGCAACACCAGCGGCAGCAGCTCGGCATCCGGCGTCTCGCGCAGATAGTGGGCGTTGACGTTGGTGAGCTTGGCCATGTCGAAGCGTGAGGCCGAGCGTCCGACCCCATCCAGGTCGAACCATTCGATCGCCTGCGCCGTCGAGATGATCTCGTCGTCGCCATGGCCCCAGCCCAGCCGCAGCAGGTAGTTGCGCAGCGCCGCCGGCAGGAAGCCCATGTCACGATAGGCGTCCACGCCGAGCGCGCCGTGACGCTTGCTGAGCTTGGCGCCGTCGGGCCCGTGGATCAGCGGGATATGGGCATAGACCGGCTCGGGCCATCCCATGGCGCGGATGATCTGTAACTGGCGGAAGGCGTTGTTCAGATGGTCGTCGCCGCGGATGACGTGCGTCACGCCCATGTCGTGATCGTCGACGACGACGGCCAGCATGTAGGTCGGCGTTCCGTCGGCGCGCAGCAGGATCATGTCGTCGAGCTGCGCATTCTCGACCGTGACCTCGCCCTGGACCGCGTCCTTGATGATCGTCTGGCCGGTCTGCGGCGCCTTCAGGCGCACGACCGGGCTCACGCCGGCGGGCGCGTCCTTCGGGTCGCGGTCGCGCCAGCGGCCGTCGTAGCGCATCGGCTTGCCCGCGGCCTTCTGGGCCGCGCGCATCTCGTCGAGTTCCTGGGGCGAGGCGTAGCAATGATAGGCGTTGCCCGCCGCCAGCATCTGGTGCGCGACCTCCGCGTGGCGGGCGGCGCGCGAGAACTGGTAGGTGACCTCGCCGTCCCACGGCAGGCCGAGCCATGACAGACCGTCCAGGATCGCGGCGATCGCCGGCTCGGTCGAGCGGGCGCGGTCGGTGTCCTCGATGCGCAGCAGGTACTTGCCACCGTGATGTTTGGCGAAGAGCCAGTTGAACAGGGCCGTGCGGGCGCCGCCGATATGCAGGTAGCCGGTTGGCGAAGGAGCGAAGCGGGTTACGACAGTCATCGACCTGGGATCATGCTCGGTAAGCGCGGGTTTTGCCGCAATTTTGGCGGAAAAGCGCGCCGTAGGTAGGGGAGCGTCCGGTTAGTGTCAAACCTGCGCGCCTGGATCCTCGAACAGCTGGACGCCGAGCGCGGCCGATGGATGCTGTGGCTCCCGGTGGCGCTGGGCCTGGGCATTGCCATCTACTTTGAGCTGCCGGTAGAGCCGGCTTTATGGGTCGGACCGGCGCTTGCGGCGGGGGCGCTGCTCATCGCGGTCCTGGCACCGGCCGGCAGCTTCGCCCGCGCCCTCGCCATAGCTGGGGTCGCCGCCTCGTCGGGCCTCGGCCTCGTCGCCTGGCGTACCGCAAGCCTCGCGGCACCGACGCTCACCCGGCCGCTGTTCAGTCTCAACGTCGAGGGCAGGGTGGCCGACATCCAGCGTCTGCCCGAGGGGGTACGAGTCGTGCTCGAAGCCGTTCGGCTCAGGGGCCACGGCGTGCCGCCGCCCGAGATGATGCCGGCGAAGGTGCGCGTGACCCTCAACCGGGGGGCGCCACCGCTGCAGGTCGGGGACCGCCTGCTCGTCCTCGCGAACCTGTCGCCACCGGCCGGGCCCGCGGCGCCCGGCGCCTTCGATTTCCAGAGGGTGGCCTGGTATCAGCAGCTCGGTGCGGTCGGCTACGCCCTGGCGCCCGCGAGCGTGATCGAACGCGGCCGGCCCGACGGTTTGGTGCGCGCGATCGACGCGCTGCGCGCCGACCTGGCCGCACGGATCCTGCACGTGCTGCCTGGTCCTGCAGGCGGGGTGGTCGCCTCGCTGCTGGTGGGTGAGCAGACCGCGGTC
>CAIYWM010000051.1 GCA_903929895.1 uncultured Alphaproteobacteria bacterium | reverse complement strand
AGCCTATTCAGCGACCACACGGGCATCCCCATAGCCTGAACGCTTGAGCCGGTCGGCGACAATGCCGGCGGCATCGGGAGTGGTATAGGGCCCCAGACGTACGCGATAAACATCGCGCCCGTTGGCTGAACCCTGGGAAATCTCGGGATTGCCGTAGCTGCGCACCGCGCCGCGCTGCTTCTCGGCATTTTCCTGCGTCGAGAAGGCACCGACCTGCACGAAGAAGCCGTTGAGTTGCGACGAAGGTGTCGTCGTGGCCGTCGTTGCCGAAAGCGACGCGATGGTGGGCGGGGCATCGCCCGACGCAGACCTCGGCGCCCCAAATGGCGTACCGGTACGCGGCGGGGGCGCATAAACGGTCTGCGCCGGAGCCGCTGGCCCGGGTGGTGGCTCGTACGATGCCTGCATGACCGGCGGTGGCGGCACCGCGACGGGTGCCGGCGCCGGCGCCGGCACCGGTGGCGGGGCGGGTACCGAACGCTTGCCGCTTGCGAGTTGGGCCACCGCCTGTTGCTGCTCGGCCGGACCGCCGCCGCTCAAGGCAACCTCCTTCACCGCGAGGCTCTCGGCCTGGAGCTGGTCGACGCGGACCCGCGCCGTGCCCTTGCCGACCATGTCGATCTCCTCCGCCGCTGTGCGCGACAGGTCGATGACACGACTGCGGGCGAAGGGGCCGCGGTCGTTGACCCGTACCACGGTGCTACGGCCGTTCTCGAGATTGGTCACCCGCACGATCGCCGGCATCTGCAGGGTGCGATGGGCGGCGGTCCGGTCGGCCTGGTCGTAGCGCTCGCCGTTGGCCGTCGACTTGCCGTGGAAGCCCGGCCCGTACCACGAGGCGGTGCCGGTCTCGCTGAGGGTGAAGGTCTCCTGCGGCGTGTAGGTGACGCCGTCGATCTTGTAGGGCTGGCCCACCTTGTAGGTGCCGCGCTGGGCCACGCTGCTGCCCGGGGTCCCGCCCCCGCCCTTGCCCGACGAGCCGCAGGCGGCAAGGCTGGCCAGCAGCGCCGCCGCCCCGCACAGCCGAAGGGTGCCGGACAGGGGAAATCTCAATTTTACCAATGCTAGCGGCATGATGTTCACATCATACATCATCTTGGCCGGCAGGAGGAGCGGCCTGCACGGCGGCTTATGGCGCGTCGGTCAGGCGGCGATCCGGTCGGACAGAAGCCCCACCGCCAAGGCAAAGAAATCCGACTGGTTCCAGCGCAGGATCACCTTGAAGTTCTCGGTCGTCTGGTAGGCCGGGCCGCCCGCTCCCGCCGGCCGCACGATGCGCCCGCCGGCCCCGGCCTGCGCTCCCGGGGAGACTTCGTCGCCCCAGCGCACCCCCGGCCGCCAGCCGACCCGGCGCAGGTAGTTCACAATCGAGGCGAAAACGTCGAGCTTGTTGGTCCAGATGTCTTTCCGGCCATCGCCGTCGCCGTCGGCGGCGTAGGCGAGGAAACTGGTCGGGATGAACTGGCACTGGCCCATCGCCCCGGCCCACGAGCCCTTCATGGCGTGCAGACCTACGTGGCCCTGCGACAGGATCTTGAGCGCAGCGATGAGCTGCTCTCGGAAAAACTTGGCGCGGAAGTTGTTGTGGACCAGTGTCGCCAGCGCCTCGACCACCTCGAAGTCGCCGAGCCGCGTGCCGTAGTTGCTCTCGATGCCCCACAGCGCCACGGCGACCTGGGGCGGCAGCCCGGCCGGGCCGGCGAACCGTTCAATCGCAGCACGGTTCTCGGCCAGCAGCGCGCGGCCGCGCTTGATGCGCTCGTCGGAGACGACGAGCCCCTGATAGCGCTCCCACGTCATCTTGAACTCGGGCTGATTGCGCGCCTGCTCCATCACGCGCGGCACCTCGCGGATGTCCGCCAGCGCCGCATCGAGAGTCCCTTGGTCGACACCCGCCCGCAGCGCCTCCTGACGGATCCCCTGCAGCCAGGCGGCCGGAAACCGTCCATCACCCTGGGCGAAGGCGGGCCCGGAGGCGGTCAGGGGCGCCAGGGCAGCGCCGGCACACAGGAGTCTGCGAGTGATCATGAAGAGTCCGCTGGTTGGTCGTTGCCCTCACGGGATGCGATGCTTCCTGTGCCGGCCAATCTTGCGCACACTATGGCGACCTCGCCCGCCTTGCCATCGTCACGT
>CAIYWM010000050.1 GCA_903929895.1 uncultured Alphaproteobacteria bacterium | reverse complement strand
GTAAAGCCGCGCGGCACTGCCGATCGTGCAGCCGTTGGCCTCGGCCGCGAGGGCGAGGTCGCCGGCGGCGGACAGGGCTTCGAGCGCGGCGGCGCGGCGGGCGAGATCGGCCGGCGCGCCCATCGCCTCCAGCGCGGCCGTGCGTTCGCCGAGCGCCGCACCTTCGGCCTCGCCCACCAGATCCGCTTGCAGGTCGCCCAGTTCGGCGACGGCGCGGCCGAGCTGGGCCGTTGCCGCCGTCGTGTCGAGCGGCTGCGGCAGGCGCCGCAGGACCCATTGCACGCCGCGCAGCACGAAGCGTTGCGAGGCGATCAGCATGCGGAGCTGCGCCGCGGCCTTGAGCGCGGGATCGAGCGCTTCGATGTCGGCCCACAGGTCGCGCAGCTTCCAGGCGTCGCGCACGACCGTGAAGGCCTGGGCAATCGTGGCCGCCGAGGCGCCGGTGCGCTGGGCTACCGTGTGCACGAAGGTCGGGCCGCATCGATTGACCAGCGAGTTCACGACCTGCAGCGCGGTGATCTCGCGGCGCAGGCGATGACCCTGAAGGGCCGCCGGATAACTCTCCTGCAGGGCCGTCGGGAAGTAGCGCAGCAGTTCCTCTTCCAGCCGCGGATCGTCGGGCAGGTCGGATGCGAGGATCTCCTCGTTGAGGTCGATCTTGGCATAGGCCAGCAGCACCGAGAGTTCGGGCCGCGTGAGCGGCTGGCGGTTCTGGGCGCGCAGGCGCATGGCGGCGGAATCGGGCAGGAACTCGACGGCGCGGTCGAGCCGGCCCTTGCGTTCCAGCGCGCGCATGAAGCGCTCCAGCCGGTCATGCTCCTCGGCCGCCTGGCCCTCGGCGACACTGACCGCCTGGCTCTGCTGGTAGTTGTGACGCAGCACCAGCGTCGCGACCTCGTCGGTCATGGAGAAGAGCAGCGGATTGCGGGCGTCGGCCGTGAGCGCGCCGCTCGCGATGGCGCCGCCCGTTGCGATCTTGATGTTGACCTCGTGGTCGGACGTGTCGACGCCCGCCGAATTGTCGATCGCGTCGGTGTTGATCTTGCGGCCGGCGAGCGCTGCCTCGACCCTGCCGCGCTGCGTGAAGCCGAGATTGGCGCCCTCGCCGATCACGCGCGCGCGCAATTGGCCCGCGTCGACGCGCACCGCGTCGTTGGCGCGGTCGCCGGCATCGCCGTGGCCCTCACTCGACGCCTTCACGTAGGTGCCGATGCCGCCGAAATAGAGCAGGTCGACCGGCGCCGTCAGGATCGCGCGCATCAGGTCGAGGGGCGCCATGGCAGGCTGCTCGATTCCCAGTACCGCGCAGGCCTCGGGTGACAGCGCCACCGACTTGGCCGCGCGGTCGAAGATCGCGCCGCCCGCCGACAGCAGGCTCCTGTCGTAGTCCATCCACGAGGAGCGCGGCAGGGCGAACAGCCGTTGCCGCTCGGCGAGGCTGGTCGCGGGATCGGGCGAGGGATCGATGAAGATGTGGCGATGGTCGAACGCCGCCACCAGCTTGATGTGCGGCGACAGCAGCATGCCGTTGCCGAACACGTCGCCCGACATGTCGCCGACGCCCGCGACGGTGAACGGCGTCTCCTGGATGTCCTGGCCGAGCTCGCGGAAGTGGCGCTTCACCGATTCCCACGCGCCGCGCGCGGTGATGCCCATCTTCTTGTGGTCGTAGCCCGCCGAGCCGCCCGACGCGAAGGCGTCGTCGAGCCAGAAGCCGTAGTCGCGCGCCAGCGCATTGGCGATGTCGGAGAAGGTCGCGGTGCCCTTGTCGGCGGCGACCACGAGATAGGGATCGTCGCCATCATGGCGGACGACATCGGCGGGCGGCACGATTCCACCCCCCGCGTAGTTGTCGGTGATGTCGAGCAGGCCGCGGATCAGGGTCTGGTAGCAGGCGATGCCCTCGGCCTGGACCTGCTCGCGCGTGCCGCCCACCGGAGGCTGCTTCACATAGAAGCCGCCCTTGGAGCCGACCGGGACGATGACGGCATTCTTCACCATCTGCGTCTTCATCAAGCCCAGGATCTCGGTGCGGAAGTCCTCGCGCCGGTCCGACCAGCGGATGCCGCCGCGGGCCACGCGTCCGCCGCGCAGATGGATGCCTTCCATGCGCGGGCTGTAGACGAAGATCTCGACCAGCGGCCGCGGCGCCGGCAGCTCGTCGATGGCGCGGCTGTCGATCTTGAAGGAGATCCACTCCTTGGTGCCGCCGGCCTGCCAGTAGTTCGTTCGCAGCGTGCAGAGCACGGCGTTGTGCAGGCGTCGCAGGATGCGGTCTTCGTCGAGGGTCGTGACGGCTTCGAGGGAAGCGGCGAAGTCGGCCTCGATCGAAGCGATCCGGGCGGCCCGCTCGCTGGCGCCCGCTTCGCCCAGCGCGGGATCGAAGCGCGCGACGAACAGGTCGACCAGCAGGCGCGCCACCTTCGGGTAGGCCGCCAGCGCGCGCTCCATGTACTCCTGACTGAACGGAATCCCGGCCTGCCGAAGATACTTGGCATAGGCGCGCACGATCGCGATCTCGCGCCAGGCGAGGCCGGCGCCCAGCACCAGCCGGTTCAGCCCGTCATTCTCGAGGGTGCCGGCGCGCAGCTTGCCGATCGCCTCGATGAAGCGCGGACCCGCGGCGGCAAGGTCGACCGGGGATTTGTCCGCGGTCTCGACCCTCAGCACCTGCATGGCCACGCCATGGGTCTGGTCGTCGCCACCGTCCCTGCGCAGCAGGAAGGGCGCCTCGCTGATGACGCGCAGGCCGAGATTTTCGGCGAGCGGCAGGATGTCGGAGAGCGCGATCGGCTTGCGCGGATGGAACAGGCGCAGCGCGAAGCGATGCGCCGGCATGCCGGTCCGCCGTCCGACCTGCACGCCGAATTCCGCGCCGTCCACGAAGGTCTGCAACACCTCGATGTCGCGCAGAGCCTGAGCCGCATCGAAGGTCTCGCGGTAGACCGGCGGGAACCAGTTGCGCCAGCGCCTGGCGGCGGCGCGCCCCTCGGCTTCGCCGAGCTTCTCCTGCAGGGCCGCGCGCAGCCGGTCGTTCCACGACGTCGCCGCGTCGACCAGCTCGCGCTCGAGCGCGGCGAGGTCGGGGCCGGCCTGCTCGGGCGTGCGCAGCCTGAGCGTGTAAAGCGACTGGACGAGGGCGGAATCGCTGCCGATCGAGGTCGCAACCGACGTCACCTCGCCGTTCCAGGCCTTGCCCAGGAGGGTGGCGAAACGGTCGGAGAGGGCCGCGTCGAAGCGTTCGCGCGGCACGAACACGAGCGCGGTGGCGAACCGTCCGACCGTGTCGAGGCGCGAGAACAGCGCTACCCGCCGCCGCTCCTGCAGCTGCAGGATGCCCAGGACATGGTCGTAGAGCGTGTCCTCGTCGATCTGGAACAGTTCGTCGCGCGGATAGGAATCGAGGATCGCCAGCAGCGTCTTGCCGTCGTGGCTGTGCCGGTCGAAGCCCGAGCGGCGGAGCAGGGTCTCGATCCGGCCGCGCAGCAGCGGCACGTCGTGCACCGCCGCGTGATAGGCGGCGGAAGTGAAAAGGCCGACGAGACGATGTTCGCCCGTCACGCGCCCGTCGGCGTCGCAGGTCTTGACGATCACGCAGTCCATCGCGCCGATGCGGTGGACCAGCGATGGGCGGTCGGTCTTCACGATCAGGATGTTGTGCGGTCCGCGGGCGAAGCGCGCCATCGCCTCGCCGCTGCCGACGCCGACGTCGAACAGCCGGACCTCGTCGCGCCGCAGGATGCCCAGCGACGATCCCGGCACGAGTTCATAGCGCAGACCGGCGGGCTGGCTCGCATCCTCGACATAGCGATAGCGGCGATGGCCGAGGAAGGTGAAGTGGTTGGCCTCGAGCCAGCGCAGGAAATCCTCGTACTCCGCGAGGCCCGGTGCGCGGCCGGGCGCCAGGTCGGCGATGGTGTCCAGGCAGGCGCGGCGCATCGCTCGCCAGTCTTCGACCGCCAGCCGTACTTCGGCGAGCACGCGCGTGAGCGCCGCGGCGATCTCGTCGAGCAGCACCGGATCGATCTGGCGATCGATCTCGATATGCATCATCGACTCGGATCGCGCCCGTTCGCCGGCCTCAAGCACGATCCCGACGAGGTCGCCGTCGAGATCGCGCCGTGCCGCCATCACGGGATGGGCCAGCAGATGGACGGCGATCTCGCGGCGATTGAACTCGTTGGCGATCGAATCGACGAGGAACGGCATGTCGTCGTTCACGATCTGCACGATCGTGTGACGGCTCTCGAACCCGTGGTCGGCGAGGGATGGGTTGAGGATTCGGACCTTGGCCACGCCGGGCAGACGGCGGCGCGCGAAGCCCAGCAGGGAGATCGCGGCGGCGGCCCGCTGGTCGACGGGCGCAGCGGCGAGATCCTTGTCGGACAGGCGGCTGTACAGCCTGCGCGCAAATTGTGCGGATTCTTCTCCGCCGACCTGCAGGGCGGCGGCGCAGATGGCGTCCAGCCCGTAGACGCGCGGCACCGAAGCGGTGACCATATTTTGTGCATTCCTCCGGGAGTCTGGGGCGGATGTTACGCCTGACAGTGACATTCTGACGACGGACTCTTGGCGAAGCCAAGAATGCCCATCGAATCTCGCGTTTTGCAGGGTGCCCCGGCGATGGCGGGCCGATTCGTTGCGGTTTCTGTTGGAGGCCCACGGAATCCGCGGGAAAGCGCGTTTTGTTCTCGTCTTATGCTGCAACTGCGAAGAGTCGAAAACCCTCAGGGAAACAGAATTTCAAACCGATTTTTTGTGCGTCTTTTCAGGAGCTTAACCACCTATTCTTGAGATTCACAAACCGGGATTAAATTTCGCAATGACAGGGTCGGGGGCAAAGGTACAAACTATGGATAGTGGGGAGAGACGAACTTCTCCCCACATCTAGGTGTCTTCCACAGAGTGTTCTATCCACAACTGTGGACAAAAAGAAAAAGGGGACCGCAAGTGTTTGATGTCGTTCAAGTTCGAAGCGGTGCGCGGGTTGTTACCGATTCATCGCGGGATGCCCGCCTGACCGTTTTCGGCAAAGCCACACTGAACGACCGGTATCTGCTGCCGGGCGAAAACTACCAGGACATGTTTGCGCGAGTCGCCTCGGCCTATGCCGACGACGACGCCCATGCCCAGCGTCTCTACGACTACATCAGCAATCTCTGGTTCATGCCGGCCACGCCCGTGCTGAGCAACGGCGGAACCAGCCGCGGCCTGCCGATCTCGTGCTTCCTCAACGAGGCGAATGACAGCCTCGAGGGCATCGTCGGGCTGTGGAACGAGAACGTGTGGCTGGCGTCGCGCGGCGGCGGAATC
>CAIYWM010000049.1 GCA_903929895.1 uncultured Alphaproteobacteria bacterium | reverse complement strand
TGATGTCCTCGACAGCCGCCTCGACCGCGAGGTCGATGCCGCGCTTGAGGTCCATCGGGTTCTTGCCGGCCGCGACCGACTTCACGCCTTCGCGCACGATCGCCTGGGCGAGAACGGTCGCCGTCGTCGTGCCGTCGCCGGCGATGTCGTTGGTCTTCGAGGCCACTTCGCGCACCATCTGGGCGCCCATGTTCTCGAACTTGTCGGCGAGCTCGATCTCCTTGGCGACGGTGACGCCGTCCTTGGTGATGCGCGGGGCGCCGAACGACTTGTCGATGACGACGTTACGGCCCTTCGGGCCCAGCGTCACCTTGACGGCGTTGGCGAGAATGTCGACGCCGCGCAGCATGCGCTCGCGGGCGTCGGCGCTAAAGCGGACTTCCTTGGCTGCCATTTTCTATTCCTCTTGAATGTTGGTTTTCAGTAAAGCCGAGCGAAGCTCAGGCGGCCTTCTTCATCGAGGCGGAGCCTTCGATGATGCCCATGATGTCGGATTCCTTCATGATCAGGAGATCCTGGCCATCGAGCTTGATCTCGGTGCCCGACCACTTGCCGAACAGGATACGGTCGCCCTTCTTGACGTCGAGCGGGACTAGGTTGCCCTTCTCGTCGCGCGCGCCCGGACCGACGGCGATGATCTCGCCTTCCATCGGCTTTTCCTTGGCGGTGTCGGGAATGATGATCCCGCCCTTGGTCTTGCCTTCTTCCTCGACGCGCTTGACCACGACCCGGTCGTGAAGCGGACGGAACTTCATGGTTCTTCCTCCAGTGAGCGATTGACCCTGCGCGACCTGATGGCCGCGGTGAATGTAGTGCTGTCAGCACTCACGGAGAGCGAGTGCCAATGGCGCACGGGATTTAGGGTTGTCGAGTGCCCGAGTCAAGGCACGCCACAAAAGGTTCCAAAAGTAGGTTCGCACTAGCAGCAATCACCGAAGACTGCTGCTAAGACTTTGATTTGGAACGATTTTTGCTGATTTTCCGGGAAGGGTGCGTAACTATTCTTCCCGGCGCACCAAGTCAAGGAGGGCCTATATGGATCGTAGTTTTGTTGCGCAGCTCAACGATTACCGCATCACGACCGCCGAAATCCTCTACTGGATGCCCGATCATAAACACGTTCTGCAGAGTTTCGTTTGGCAGAACCTTGATCTGGCCCCGCGTTACCCCGCCCTCACCAAGTTCCTCGATTTCTGGGACCGCAATCTCGACGGCAAGCTGCACAAGGTGACCGTCGCCAACACGCAGCTGATCAAGCCCGCCGAATTCCGCTTCTCCTGCGGGCTATACACTCTGCACTGAGCGGCGCGCGGAGTCGTATTCCGCGGCGGTGCGCTCGACCAGCTCGGCGACCGTCGGGACATCGGCCACGCCCGAGACCGAATGGCCGGCGCTCCAGATGTCCTTCCAGCGCTTGGCGTCGGGTCGATCGCGCTCGGCCGCGTTGATGTCCTTGGAAATGTCGATCTGGCCGCGCGCCGGCAGGTTGTCCGGGTCCAGGCCGGCCGCGGCGATCGACGGCCGCAGCATGTTGGTTTCGAGCCCGGTGAAGGCACGCGTCAGCAGCACGTCGTCGAGGCGGCTCGACACCAGCATCTGCTTGTAGGCGTCCTTGGCCAGGCTCTCGCGCGTGGC
>CAIYWM010000048.1 GCA_903929895.1 uncultured Alphaproteobacteria bacterium | reverse complement strand
GGTGGCGGCCACCATAGAACTCCTCGACGAAATCGTCAGCCACAGCGAACGGCCGGCCGATCTCGTCGCCAATGCCTATGTCCGGGCGCGCCGCGTCATCGGCGGCGGCGACCGGCGGGCCGTGTCCGATCGCGTCTGGAGCATCCTGCGCCGCTATGGCCAGCTCGCCTGGTGGCTGGAGCGCACGCGCCATCCCGACCGCGGCGCGCGCGCCATCGTCGCCGCCGACCTGATGCTGGTCGAGGGGCTCGACATGGCGGGGCTCGAAGCCATGTTCGACGGCGGCACCTACCGCCCGTCGCGGCTCGACGAGGCCGAATACCGCGCGCTGCGCCAGATGGAGGGCCATTCGCTGCCCCATCCCGAGCAGCCCGACTGGGTCCGCCTCAACATCCAGGAATGGGTCGCGCCACACTTCCGGGAAGCCTATGGCGAGGGCTGGGGCCGCGAGATCGCGGCTCTCGACACGCCGCCGCCGGTCGACCTGCGGGTCAACCGGCTGAAGGTGACCGTGGAGGAGGCGCGCGAGGCACTGGCCCGCGACGGGATCGAGACCGAGCCGATGCGCTACGCCACCGATGGCCTGCGCCTGCGCCGGCGGCTCTCGGTGGTGAAGGGCGACGCCTTCCAGAACGGGCTGGTCGAGATCCAGGACGAGGGCTCGCAGCTGGTGGCCGCCCTGGTCGATGCCCAGCCCGGCATGCAGATCGCCGACTATTGCGCCGGCGCCGGCGGCAAGACCCTGGCGATGGCCGCCCGCATGAACAACAAGGGCCGCGTCGTGGCGATGGACGTGTATGAGTCCCGCCTCGACCGCTCGGCCCAGCGGCTGCGCCGCGCCGGCGCCCACAATGTCGAGCGCCGCGCCATAGATGCCGACAACCGCAAATGGCTGAAGCGCCAGGCCGGCGCCTTCGACCGCGTGCTGGTCGACGCGCCCTGCACCGGCACGGGCACCTGGCGGCGCAATCCGGACGGCCGCTGGACCCTGCAGCCCAAGGACCTCGAGGAGCTGCTACCGAAGCAGGCGATGATCCTCGACGCCGCGGCGAAGCTGGTGAAGCCGGGCGGGGGGCTGATCTACGCCACCTGTTCGGTCCTGCCGGCCGAGAACGAGCACCAGATCGCATCCTTCCTGGAGCGCCACCCCGAATTCGAGGTGGTGCCGGTGGCCGCGATCTGGCGCGAGGTGCTGGCCAGCGAGCCGCCGCCCGAGGTCGAGAACGGCCCCTACCTGCGGCTGTCGCCCCTGAAGCACGGCACCGACGGCTTCTTTGGGGCTGCCCTGGTGCGCAAGGCGAAGGAGAAGGCGGCCCCCGAGGTCCCCCCCGCAGAGGACGCCCCTGAGGCGGCTCCGGAAGCGCCGGAGGAACCGGGCGAGGCCGCGGCATGATCCGCATCCGCCGGGCCAGCCGCCACGACGCCGCGGCGATCGGGCGGGTCCATGTCGAGACCTGGCAGGCGGCCTATGTCGGCCTGCTGCCCGACGCGATGCTGGTCGCCATGTCGGACGTGCGCCAGTCGGCCTGGTGGTCACAGCTCCTGCAGGACCCGGCCGAGGCGCGCGGCGTGTTCGTGGCCGACGACAAGGACATGGGCGTGGTGGGCTTCGGCAGCTGCGGCGCCGTGCGCGATCCGCCGGAAGGGCTCGACGGCCGCGAGATCCGGGTGG
>CAIYWM010000047.1 GCA_903929895.1 uncultured Alphaproteobacteria bacterium | reverse complement strand
GATGAAGGGGACGGTCGCGCCGCCGTCGAGCAGCTCGACGGTGGCCTGGACCTGCTGCTCCCTGACCCCGAGTTCTTCGGCAATACGCGCCTGGATGGAGACCACCAAAATCACCCTCTTCGGTCGGAGGCGAGCGAGACCGTCGCTGCATCGGGCCGCGGATATGACCGGCGAGCCTGTGGGACTTCAAGCAGTTTGTGAGGTGTCGCGCACAGCGGCTCCGGTCGATTGACCCGAGTTTCGTTCGTTGTCAGTGTCAAATCATTGGCAACGAGCAGAACCGGCGATCATGGATTTTTCTTTTTCCGACCAGCATGAGGCCGTGCGCGATACCGTCAGGCGCCTGTGCCAGTCGGAGCACCAGAAGCTGGTGGCGGCGGCAGAAGAAAACGAAGTCCTGCCGCGTGAGGTTTTCGCACGCTGGGGCGAACTCGGCCTGCTGGGCGTGCGCTATCCCGAAGCCGATGGCGGCAGCGGCCTCGACAAGGTGAGCGACTGCATCGTGCGCGAGGAACTGAGCTACATGAGCCAGGGATTCGCGTCGAGCTGGTCGGCGCACAGTCATCTCGGCATCTGGCCGATCTGGAAGGTCGGCACGGAACAGCAGCGCCGGCGCTTCTTTCGGCCCGCCGTGCAGGGGAAGAAGATCGCCGGCTTTGCCTTGAGCGAGCCCGACGGAGGCTCGAATATCCGCGCGCTGAAGACCCGCGCCGAACGTGCCGACGGCGGCTGGAAGCTGCGGGGCAGCAAGCTCTACATCACCAACGCGCCGATCGCGGACTTCCTGCTGGTCGCGGCACGGACCGCGCCGGAACTCAGCGGCGATGCCATCAGCCTGTTCATCGTCGAGCTACCGGCTGCAGGCATGAAAATCGACAAGCTCAGAAAGGAGGGCATCCGCGCCTCCGAGACCGGCCTGATCCACATGGACGACGTGTTCGTCCCGGACGACTGCGTCCTCGGCGACCGGCTGGGGACCTATCCGGTGATCCTGGAGTCGCTGAGCGAGAACCGCGTCGGGGTCGCTGCGAACGCCCTCGGGATGGCGCGCGCCGCCTTCGATGCCGCCACGGCCTACGCGCGGGATCGGATGGTCGCGAACAAGCGAATCGGCGACTATCAGGCGATCGGCCACAAGCTCGCGGACATGTCGGCCCAGATCGAGGCGGCGAAGTGGCTGGTCTATTACGGCGCCTGGCGTGTCGACCAAAACACGCTCGATTCGGCAACCGCCGCGAGGGTGAAGCTGATCGCCAGCGAGACCGCCGTTGCCGTGAGCGAGCAGGCGATCCGTATTCACGGCGGCGCCGGCATCATGCGCGAGTATCCGGTGGGGCGCATCCATCGCGACGCGCTGGTCTACGTGATCGGCGAAGGCACCAGTGAGATCCAGAAGAACCTGATCGCCCGCGACCTCGGCTTCAGGTTCTGAAGCGTCCGCATCCATCATAGACCAAAAGGAGCAGGACGCGTCGCCTCGAGAATCCACGAATAAGAAAATCAAGGGAGGAAGCTCATGAAGTTCGTTCACCGGCTTACCGCGTTCGCCACCACCATCGCCGTCATGCTTGCCGCGCCCGTGATGGCGCAATCCTATCCGAACAAGCCGATCCGGCTCATCGTGCCCTTCGGCGCCGGCTCGGGCAGCGACATCCTTGCCCGCATCCTGGCCGAGCCGCTCGGCCAGGCGCTTGGCCAGCCGATCGTCGTCGAGAACAAGCCGGGCAACAACACGACGCTCGGCACCGAGCTCGTCGTCAGCTCGCCGCCGGACGGCTACACGATCGGGCTGCTGACCAATTCAGGTCTGGTCGCCAGCCCAGCCGGCCTGACCAGCGGCGTCCGCTACGATCCGGCCAAGGACCTGAGCTACATCTCCATGGTGGCGTCGGTTTCCTACGTTTGGCTGGTCAACAACGACGTCAAGGCGACGACGGCCCCCGAACTGGTCAAGCTGCTCAAGGCCAATCCCGGGAAGTTCAACTACGCGAGCGGCAACACCGGCGGGATCGCTTATGGCGGCTACATCAAGAACGCCTACCAGCTCGATGTGACGCACGTGCCCTACAAGTCGGTGCCCCCGGGCCTGGCTGACCTGATCAGCGGACACGTGCAGATCATGGTTGCCGATATTCCTGCCTCACTCGGCATGATCCGGGGCGGCAAGGTGCGGGCGGTCGGCATGACGACCGCCCAGCGCAATTCGCTGCTGCCCGACGTGGCGACCTTCTCGGAGCAGGGGCTCGCCACGCCGCCCGACATGAGCGGCTGGTGGTGCGCCGTGGCGCCGGCGGGAACGCCCGACGACATCCTCGACCGGCTGAACCGCGAGCTCGTTAAGATCCTGGAAACGGAATCGGTGCGGGCCAAGCTGCTGCAGAACGGCATCGTGCCGACGCCGTCGACGCGGCAGCAGGCGGTGCAGTACCAGAAGGATCAGTTCGTGGTGTGGAAGGGCATCGTCAAGGACCTCAACCTCAAGCTCGACTGAGGCGCCCTCGATACTCGGGGACATTGATCGTGTGCCGGGCGGCGTTAGCGCTCGGCCGGCGCACCGATCAGTTCCAGCTTATCTGCAGTGGCCAACTTACCGACGAGGCGGTGCTCAAACTGGTACGCGAGGTCGATCTTGTCGAAGCGTGCATCGCGGACGCGTGATATTCACGTGCTCTCGTGCGGGCGGAACGCGTTCCGGCAGCCATACTTCAACCGAAGACCAGCCAGGTGTTCCCATGTCACGACCAGCCGCCAGCCCCT
>CAIYWM010000046.1 GCA_903929895.1 uncultured Alphaproteobacteria bacterium | reverse complement strand
GATTTCTCGACCGGCTCGGTCGGCCTGGGCGTCGCCATGACTCTGTTCTCGTCGATCGTGCAGGACTATGTGCGGCTGAAGAACCTGGGCGACGGCAAGCGGCCGACGGGCCGCATGGTGGCGCTGGTCGGCGACGCCGAGCTCGTCGAGGGCAACATCTTCGAGGCGCTGCTCGAAGGCTGGAAGCACGACGTCCGGAACCTGTGGTGGGTGATCGACTACAATCGCCAGAGCCTCGACGGCGTGGTGAACGACCGGCTGTTCGGCCGGGTCGCCGAGATGTTCGAGCTGGTCGGCTGGCGTGTGGTCACGCTGAAGTACGGCAAGCTGCTGGAGACCGCCTTCACCCAGCCCGACGGCGCACACCTGCGCGACTGGATCGATGCCTGCCCCAACTCGCTCTACTCGGCGCTGGTGTTCAAGGGCGGCGCCGGCTGGCGCGAGGCGCTGACGCGCGACCTCAACCAGTATCCGGGCGTGCGGCGCATCCTCGATCAGCATGACGACGCAGCGCTGCACAGGCTGATGACCAACCTGGCCGGCAACGACATGCAGGCCGTGGTCGACGCCTTCGAGAACGTGAACGACGACACGCCCACCTGCTTCATCGCTTACACGATCAAGGGCCAGGGCCTGCCCTTCGCCGGCCACAAGGACAATCACTCCGGCCTGATGACGCTCGACCAGATGGCCGGCTTCAAGAAGGGCATGGGCATCCCGGACGGCCAGGAGTGGGAGAAGTTCGCGGGTCTCACCGCCCCGCCCGCCGACCTGCAGGCCTTCCTCGACGCGGCGCCCTTCAACGCCGAAGGCCGCCGCCGCACCGAGGCGCCGGTCGTCGCCATCCCGGCGCAACTCACCAAGCCCAATGACAAGAAGTCGAGCACGCAGGAAGGGTTCGGCAAGATCCTCAACGCGATCGCGTCGGAGGACGGCGAACTGGCCCGCCACATCGTCACGACCTCGCCCGACGTGACAGTGTCGACCAATCTCGGCGCCTGGGTGAACCGGCGCGGCCTGTTCGGCCACACCGAGGCCGAGGACGTGTTCCGCGAGCTGAAGGTCGTGTCGGCCCAGCTGTGGCGCCAGACGCCGAAGGGCCAGCATGTCGAACTGGGCATCGCCGAGAACAACCTGTTCATCCAGCTCGCCGCGATGGGCCTCAGCCACCAGCTGTTCGGCGCGCGCCTGCTGCCGATCGGCACGCTCTACGATCCCTTCATCGCGCGCGGTCTCGATGCCCTGAACTATGCCTGCTACCAGGATTCGCGCTTCATGCTGGTGGCGACGCCGTCGGGCGTGACCCTGGCGCCCGAAGGCGGCGCGCATCAAAGCATCCACACGCCGCTGATCGGCATCGGCCAGCCCGGCCTCGTCTCCTACGAGCCGGCTTACGTCGACGAGCTGGCGGTGTTGATGCGACATGGCTTCGACTACATGCAGCAGGACGATGGCGGCTCGGTCTATCTGCGCCTCTCGACGCGCAGCCTGCTCCAGCCCGAGCGCACGCTGACGCCGCAGCAGCAGGCCGACATCGTGTCCGGCGGCTACTGGTACGCCCCGCCCGACGAGGGCGCGGACGTGGCCATCGTCGCCATGGGCGCGGTGACGCCGGAGGCGATCGCGGCCCATGAAAGCGTGGAGCGCGACTTCGCGGGTGCCGGCCTGCTGGTGCTGACCTCGCCTGATCGGCTGCATACCGATTGGCTCGCCGCGCAGCGGAACCGCGGCCGCACGGCCGGCCTGGTCAACCGCTCGGCCAGCCCGGTCGAGCGGCTGCTCGCCCCCTTGTCGCGTGATGCACGCATCGTGACGGTCATGGACGGCCATCCGCTGGCGCTGTCGTGGCTGGGCTCGGTTCGCGGCCAGCGGGTCGTGCCACTCGGCATCGAGAAGTTCGGCCAGTCCGGCGACATTCCCGATCTCTATCGAACCTACGGGCTCGATTCGGCGGCGATAATCGACGCGGTGGCGCGCGCCGTCTAAAGTGGCGGCGTGAAAGTAGACGGCACCCCTTACCGAACCATCTGGCTCGGCGCCGACGGCACGACCGTCCAGGCGATCGACCAGACCCTGCTGCCCCATCGTTTCGTCGTGCGCGATTTCCGCGCGATGGAGGATGCCGAAGTAGCGATCCGCACCATGATCGTGCGCGGCGCGCCGCTGATCGGTGCCGCTGCGGCCTATGGCATGGCACTCGCCATGGCGACCGATCCGTCCGATGCCATGCTGGCCCGCGCCTACAAGGTCCTGATGGAGTCGCGGCCGACCGCGGTGAACCTGCGTTGGGCACTCGACGACCAGCGCGCACTGCTGGCGCCGCTGCCGCCCGCCCAACGACGCGAGGCGGCCTATCGGCGCGCCGCCGAGATCTGTGACGAGGATGTCGAGATCTGCCGGCGTATCGGCGAGAACGGCCTGGGCCTGATTACCGCGCTGAAGCCACGCGACAAGAGCGGCCGCATCAACGCCCTCACCCATTGCAATGCCGGGTGGCTCGCCACCGTCGACTGGGGCACGGCGCTGGCGCCGATCTACCAGGCGCACAATGCCGGAATTCCCATCCATGTCTGGGTCGACGAGACGCGGCCACGCAACCAGGGCGCCAGCCTGACCGCGTGGGAACTGGGCAAGCATGGCGTGCCGCACACGGTGATCGCCGACAATGCCGGTGGCCACCTGATGCAGCACGACCAGGTCGACTTCGTCATCACCGGCACCGACCGCACGACGCGCGGTGGCGACGTCTGCAACAAGATCGGCACCTATCTCAAGGCGCTGGCCGCGCACGACAACGGCGTGCCCTTCTATGTCGGCTTGCCCTACCCGACCATCGACTGGACGATCGTCGACGGCGTGCGCGACATCCCGATCGAGGAACGCAGCGCGCGTGAGCTGTCGCACATGACCGGGCGTCTTGTGAAAGACGGGGCGGAGACCGGCGACCTCGCGACGGTGCAGATCCTTCCCGAGGGCAGCGCCGGCGCCAATCCCGCCTTCGACGTGACGCCGGCCCGGCTGGTAACGGCGCTGATCACCGAACGCGGCGTGTGCGACGCCAGCGAAGCGGGACTGCTTTCCCTCTACCCCGAGCAGCAGAACCGGGCGGCGTGATCGTCACGCCGGCGGCCAAGGCCACGATCGGGCTCGGCCTCACCCAGATCGTGGGCTGGGGCACGACCTTCCTGATGCCCTCGGTCCTGGGCCGGCACATCGAGCGCGACCTCGGGCTGCCGAGCGAGATCGTCTATGGCGGCATCACCGTCATGTTCGGCGTCGGCGCCCTGTTCGCCCCCCGGGTCGGCCGCCTGCTCGACCGCACCGGCGCGCGCTCCGTCATGACCGTGGGTTCGATCGTCTACGCCCTGTCGCTCGCGGCGCTCTCCTTCTCGCAGGGGCTCGCGACCTATCTCCTGTGCTGGGCCGCGATGGGCATCGCCTCGACCCTGGCGCTGAACACGCCAGCCAGCATTGCGCTGGCCCAGGTTGCGGGTGCGCGCGCCCGCCAGGCCATCGCCGTTCTGGCCATCGTCGGCGGTTTCGCCTCGACCGTGTTCTGGCCGGTCTCGGAGGCGCTGGAAGTCTTCTTCGGCTGGCGCGGCGTGCTGCTGATCTATGCCGCAATTCATCTTCTGGTCTGCGCGCCCGTCCATCTGCTGACCCTGCCGGGTCGAGTGAAGGCCGGCCCGCAAGCCGCAGCCGGTGCAACGGCTGCACCTGCCCCCTCGGACCACACCCGGCGCATTTTCCTGTTGCTCGCCATCGCCTTCTCCTGTGGGGCGTTCATCTTCACCGGTTTCATCGTCCACGCGATCGGCGTGCTGCGCGGGCTGGGCCACGATCCTGCCTCCGCCCTGCTGCTGGCCTCCCTGATCGGACCGGCACAGGTGGCGGTCCGCCTGATCGAATTGGTGTTCGGGCATCGCTACGCAATCAGCAGCTCGGCCCTGTTCGCCGCGGCCGTATTGCCGCTCGGTCTGGGGCTGGCTCTCCTGGCTGGCGGCAACTTCGCGATCGCGCTTCTGTGTCTCGTTGCCTACGGCATCGCCAACGGCCTGAAGGCGGTGCTGCGCGCAACCCTGCCGCTCGCTCTTTTCGGGCGCGCCCAGTTCGGCACCTATCTCGGCCGCCTCGCCCTGCCGCAGGGCATCGTCTCCGCGGCAGCGCCGCCGGTGCTGGCGGCGGTGATGGCGAACTATGGCGCCGAAGGCGTGCTCGGCCTCACCTTCATCGTCGCCACTGTGGCATTCGCCGCAACCGTCCTGCTCGTCCGAACGAGCGGTCCGGTGCGCTGATCGCGACTCGCGATCAGCCGCCGGCGTAGATGCCGGGCGTACACTGGCGCCAGTTGAAGTGCTTCTCCCACGCGGCGCAGAACTGCAGGACGTGTTCCTCGGCGAAGCGGCGGCTGACGACCTGCAGGCCGACCGGCAGGCCCGACGGCGACCAGCCGCACGGCACCGACGCCGCCGGCTGACCGGTGATGTTGAAAGGATACGAGAACGGCGTCCAGCGTGCCCACGGCACGGGATGGGTATCGTCCATGTCCTTCGGACCGTCATCCTCGGCGGCGAAGGGGTCGATCGGAACCATGGGCATCACCAGCAGGTCGAATTGCTCGAACGATTCCGCCACCGAGCGGTTGAAGGCGGCTCGCGCCTGCAGGGTGCGGAAGTGGTTCTCGAGCCTGATCGACGGCGCGCGCGCCACCATGCGCGCGAAACCCGGATCGATGCGCGCAACATCCTCCGTCTTCATGCCACCATAGAGCGCGCCGCGTGCCACCCAGAGCGCGTCGAAGATGTCGATCGGGTCGGGCCAGTCGATCTTCGCCTCTACGATCTCGACCGGCAGGTGCGCCTGGATCGCGGCGAAAGCCTCGGCGATCACTGCAGCGACGCCCGGCTCGACCGACGCGCCGAAGAGGGTCGGCGCAAGCACGCAACGCAGCCTGGGGAGCTCGCCCAATGTCGCGTGATAGGAAAGGCCGGCATAGGGCAGTGACTGCGGGTCGCGCGCATCGGGACCCTGCAGCACGTCGAGCGCCAGCGCGTAATCCTCGACGCTGTTGGTCATGGGACCGGCATGCGAGAGATGCTCGGTCGGGCT
>CAIYWM010000045.1 GCA_903929895.1 uncultured Alphaproteobacteria bacterium | reverse complement strand
TTCCAAATGGCGTAGCTCGGACACCTCGATTGGTCCTGGCGGACGGGCGCACCAGACGAAGAAGTCATTCGAGGATGCTCAGGAGCATGGGGAACGCGGCATAAGGGCTGCGGTGATGGGCGGACGCCTGTCGCCCGAAGCCGGCGATAAGGCGATGAAGAATTTGAAGAACGGGAACCTGACAATCGTCACGGTGGGGACTGGAAGCGCGCGTAATGGCGTGGTTGAACAAATCGTGGGCGGTGAGCGCGCCGTCGTCCACCCGCAGAGGAGGCCATGATGCCGGGAATATCCGAGCCCGAGAAGAGTCGCCAATTCTATCTGGACTTCCTCCTGCCGATTGCGATGGAGTTCGAACCGGAAAAAACGGGGCCGTTCAATCGATCACACTATATGAGAAGTACGCTGCATTACCTGATTGAGGCGCACTTGCTGGGCTTGCGCGATCGGGTGTTTCCGCTGGTGCAGACGGCCGTGATCTGGATGGAGGCGCAGCCCGAGCCGGTCGAGGGCAAGGATACCGACGAATGCTTCCGCACCTATCAGTGGTGGCAGACGTTGGGTCTGTGCAAGTGGCTGATCGATGGCGATCCGGCGGTGGCCGAGTTCAGCCGCGCAAGCGAAGCCGACTGGCGGCAGTGGGACCGGTTCGACCGCCTCGAGCCCAACGGGGCGAAGCTGCTGATGCGGGAAGGGCTCGAACGCTCGTTGCCGCTCAACCTGGCGGCGCGACGCCATGACGTCGGCCTGAAGCTCTGTCAGGAGGCTCGACTCACCACCAAGCCTTCGTCGGCACCGGCGATCGTGCGGGCGGAACTGATGTATGGCCAATGGGCCTGCCGTCATCTCGCCGACGGTGGCAAGGCCGACGCGGCATATGTCGCCAAGGGCGAGGAGATGCTGCGCAAGGTCATGTCGGAACGCTTCATCGCGAACGGCTACTACACAAGGATGGCGATGTGGCTGAAGGCGATCTACCACGACAGCGGGGTCACGCGGACGCCGGAGGAGACGATCCTTAAGGCCTACGACACGATGACCGGAGTCGAGAAGCCGGCCTTCGCCAAGATTTGACGATGGGAAGAGTCTGGCAAGCACATGCATCAGTAGAAGCGATGCAGGTGAGACAAGCAATGGCCGTCGACACTTAGAGCTCCAGCCATATTGACGACGCGACGGCAAGAACCCGCTTCAGCCCGCGACGGGCCGTTGAATGGAGACGAACATGAGGGCATCCAGTCTTCCGCAACGTCGTGCTCAAGCCCATCGATCTCAACCCATAAACCAGGCTAACTTGTTATGTGTTCGCCATGTCTCCTTCCCAAACAACAGGGAGGAGTCTGACGGCGTCTTTTGAAATGTGTGAAGCTTTGGGCGAGGTATCGTCGACCATGAACAACATTGCTTCCTTCGCCGCTGATTACAGCGAGGCGCGCGACAAGTTTCTGGCCGCCGCCCGGCTCGCGGACGCAGCGACCTTCCGTTACGACAATCCGACCAAGGGCCCCAAGGGCGAGGTGCTGTCGACCGACGTCGCCTGGGTCGGGCCGACCGACGCCTCGAAGGTGATGGTCACCATCTCATCCACCCACGGCGTCGAGGGCTATTGCGGCTCGGGCTTCCAGGTCGACTGGCTGGCGGGCGT
>CAIYWM010000044.1 GCA_903929895.1 uncultured Alphaproteobacteria bacterium | reverse complement strand
GAAGGGACCGGTGCCGATCGGCTTGGTGCGCATCTGCGCCGTCGGCACGTGGCAGGAATAGACGGGGCTGTAGCCCGAGGCGAGCAGGATCAGCAGCGAGGGCTGCGGCTGGCCGAGATGGAAGGTCACCTCGCGGTCGCCGTTGGTCGTCACCTCGTTGAGGTTCCAGTACCAGGAGGTCCGCGGATTCTTGCGCAGCTTCTGGGTCTCGCTCTTACCCATCAGCATGTCCCAGGTGCACTTGACGTCGGCCGAGGTGAAGGGCTTGCCGTCATGCCACTTGGCATTGCCCACCAGCTTGAAGGTCAGCTTCTTGCCGTCCTGGCTCCAGGACCAGCTCTCGGCCAGATCCGGTCGGATCGTTTCCAGGCTGTTCTGCGGAATCTGCTGATCGAAGACGACGAGATTGTTGTAGATCCCCATGAAGGGCACGACCGTCGAGGTCGTCGCTTCCTCGTGGATCGAGGTGCTGGGCGGATTGTCCGCGATGTACATCTTGAGGGTGCCGCCGCTCTTCTGCGCGAGCGCCGATCCGGCCGACAGGCCGAGCGCCGCCACGACACCGAGAAGTCCGATCGATAGCCGCATGTTTTCTTCCTCCCATACCCCGTTGCAGAGAGGATGACGCGGTGCCGTGCCCCCGTCGAGAGCGCCCGTCCGGCTGGCGGATTCTCCTATCGGATCATGGCACGAGCCCGGACGGGATCAGCACGGCCTCCCGGCGCCCGATGAAGTTGCGGCCGCGGTCGCCCGCCAGCGCGTCGTCGACGAGACGCGACCAGTCGCGGGCGGCGATGCCATGTGCGGTGGCATCGGGCGAGATGCCCAGTTTCTTCAGGAAGCTCTCGAGCCGCGCGGCGCCAGCGACGAGGTCGTGGCCGAAGATGCGCCGCAGCGAGGCATCGCAGGCTGCGTCGCAGCCCGCGACGGCGCGCATCACCATCGGCAGGCTGAACGAGCAGGCGATGCCGTGCGGGACCCCATGGTGCAAAGTCAGGTGATAGGACAGCGAATGGGCGAGCGCGGTTCGCGTGTTGGAGAAGGCGAGCCCCGCGAACAGGCTGGCGCGCGCCAGCCGCGTGCGCAGCGACTCGTTCGTGAGATCGTCTGCCAGCAGCGGCAGGGCCTCGATCACTTCGCGTGCGGCAACCTCGGCGAGTGAACTCGATACCGGGTTGGCGTTGACGTTCCAGATGCTTTCCAGTGCGTGGCTGAGCGCATCGAGGCCGGTGCTGATCGTGATGGCGCGCGGCAAGCCGAGCGTCAGCAGCGGATCGACCAGCGCCGCCTCGGGATAGAGGGTCTCTCGGGCCAGCGAATACTTCTTCATCGCGCTTGTGTCCCAGACCGTGGCCCAGGAGGTGACTTCGCTGCCCGTGCCCGCCGTCGTGGGAATGGCGATGATCGGCGTGTGCCCGAGCAACTCGCCGCCCTTGCCGGTCTCAAGATGGCGCTGCACCGTCTCGAAGTCGCCCGACGCCGCGGCCAGCACCTTGGCGGCGTCCATGACCGACCCGCCGCCCAACGCCACAATGGCCTCGACCGGCCGCGTCGAGGTGGCATAGGTGCGGCAGGAGTCCATGAGCCCGATGAAATCGGGATTGGGGCCGACATTGCGGACCATGATCGTGGGTGTTCCGGCCAACGCCACAACGCGCTGTGTCAGGTCGGCGAAGACCCCACCGCCATTGGCATCGTCGTAGGTCACGAGACAGTAGGCCCGGCCCGCCAGTACCGTGCCGAGCGTCTCGAAGACGCCGGCGCCGAACGTCACGTCGACCGGATTGCGGTAGCGCCACATTGCGCCTTCCTCCCACGACTTTGTTTCAGTTCGCCATCCAGCCGCCGTCGACCATCAAATTCTCGCCGGTGATGAAGGTCGCCTCGTCGGAGGCGAGGAACAGGGCGGCATTGGCCACGTCCTCGGAGCGGCCGAGGCGCGGCAGCGGCGTGCGGGCATGGGAATAGTCGATCCAGCGCGGTTCGATTGCGCGCCCTGTCTTGCCGGTGAGGATTTTCCCCGGCGCCACGGCGTTGCAGATGACGCTGTCGCGGCCGTAGTCCGAGGCAATCTGGCGGGTCATGTAGACCACCGCCGACTTCGAGACGCCGTAGGAGAAATCCTCCGGCGAGGAAATCATGCCGTGCTGCGAGGAGATGTTGACGATGCGCCCGCGCGCCTCGTTGCGGATCTCCTGGGTCAGCATCCGGCGCACGGCGGCGCGGCACATCAGGAAGACGCCGGTGACGTTCACCTCCATCACCCGGTTCCATTCCTCGAGGCTCGTGTCGGTGAGCTTCTTCGCCGAGCGGATGGCGGCGTCGTTGACCACGATGTCGAGCCGGCCAGTCGGCAGGGCAGCCCGGCGCACCGCTTCCTCGACATCCTCCTCCTTCGACACGTCACCCTGGAAGAAGGGCACGTTCAGGATCCTGTGAGTCGGCTCGCCGCCTTCGACGACGGCCTCCGTGATGTCCATCAGCAGAAGGGTCGCCCCTTCTGCGTGGAATTTCTTGGCGATGGCACGGCCGATGCCCGAGGAGGCACCGGTGATGAGGGCGGTCTTGCCGGCAAGTCGGTTCATGGCGCTCACCGACGCAAGGATCGTGCCCTAGCCGCGCCGCACGCTGGCGCCGCCATCGACCGGGAGGGTGACGCCGGTGATGAAGCTCGCCTCGTCGGAGGCCAGGAAAAGGGCGGCGTTGGCGACGTCCCAGCCGGTACCCATTTTCTTGCGCAGCGGCACCTTGGAATCGCGCTCGGCCTCGACCTCGGCCCGGCTCTTCTTGAATGTCCGGGCCCGCGTGTCGACCGCCATCGGCGTGTTCATCAGCCCGGGCAGGATCACGTTGGCGCGGATGCCGTATTGCGCATTCTGGTAGGCGAGCTGCTCGGTGAAGGACACCATGGCCGACTTGGTCGCTTTGTAGGCGACGTACGGATAGGTGGTGATGACCGCCATCGACGAGATGTTGATGATCACGCCGCTCTGCTGCTCGCGCATGATCGGGAGCACATACTTGGCGGCGAAGATACAGCTCTTGAGGTTGATCGCGGTGCAGCGG
>CAIYWM010000043.1 GCA_903929895.1 uncultured Alphaproteobacteria bacterium | reverse complement strand
GTCAACCATCTCGAAGGTCATGCTTTGTCCGTGCGGCTGACCGAGCCGGTTTCGTTTCCCTATCTGCTGCTGCTGGTGTCGGGCGGCCACTGTCAGCTCCTCACGGTGCGCGGTCCCGGCGACTTCACGCGGCTGGGCACGACCATCGACGATGCCGCCGGCGAATGCTTCGACAAGACCGCCAAGCTGCTGGGGCTCGGTTTCCCCGGCGGACCCGCCGTCGAGCGCGCTGCAGAGGGCGGCGACCCGCGCCGCTTCGCGCTGCCGCGTCCGATGTGGCGCAAGCCCGGCTGCGACTTCTCCTTCTCCGGCCTGAAGACAGCCGTGCGCCAGACGGTCGAGAAGCTGCCCGCCGACGATCCGCGCGCCGTCGCCGATCTCTGCGCCTCCTTCCAGCGCACGGTGGGCGACGTCTTCGCCGACCGCTGCGCCAACGCGCTGGCGCTGGCCCCGTCGTCGACGCTGGTGGTGGCCGGCGGCGTCGCGGCCAACGTCTATCTGCGAGGGCGCCTCGAAGAGGTCGCGGCGGCGCATGGCGCGAAGCTGGTCGCCCCGCCGGTCAGGCTCTGCACCGACAATGGCGCCATGATCGCCTGGGCGGGCGTCGAACGGCTGCGCCTCGGCCAGGTCGATGCGCTCGATTTCCGCCCCCGGCCGCGCTGGCCGCTCGATCCCGCCGCCGCCAATCGGATGTAGAGTGCCGCCATGAGCCAGGCCCTGCCCATCTTCGAAACCGTCGCCGCCTTCGCGACGCCGATCCTGATCGCCGATCTTCCCGACGGTCCGCAGCTCAATGCCGCGCTGATCCCGGTCCTGGCCAAGCGCGAAGCCGAGCAGCCGAACGAGCCGCACAGCACGCTCGGCGGCTGGCAGTCGACCTGGGACCTCGACAAATGGGCGGGCGTTCCGGCGATCAAGCTGCTGGCGATCGCGCGCAACATCGCCAACCGCAGCACCAGCGATCGTGAAGGCAATGCCGTCACCATCGCGTGGAAGGCCAACATCTGGGCCAACATCAACCGCGGCGGTCACGGCAACGAATTCCATTCCCATCCCGGCAGCTACTGGTCGGGCGTCTATTATGTCGACGATGGCGGCATCCCGGCCGATCCGTCGCTGGGCGGCGAGCTCGAGTTCATGGATCCGCGCGGACCGGCGCCGGCGATGTACGCGCCCTATCTCGCCTTCAGCCTGCCGGGCGGCCTGTCGGTCGGCACCAACCAGACGATCTCGCCGCGGGCCGGGCGGCTGGTGATGTTCCCGTCGTGGGTGCTGCATCAGGTGCGGCCCTATCGCGGCACCGCCCAGCGCATCTCCATCGCCTTCAATCTCAGCCTGTGACGGGGGTCGCGTGACGGGCATCGCGCATATCGGCGTCGTCGGCGGCGGCGCCTGGGGAACGGCGCTGGCCTGTCTCGCACGCCGGGCGGGTCGCAAGGTGACCCTCTGGTCGCGGGATCGCAGTGTATCGGCCGCGATCGCGCACGACCGTCGCAACGAGATCTACCTGCCGGGGCAATCGCTCGACGGCGGCATCGAAGCGGCAACAGAGCTCGCCCAGCTCGCCGACTGCGATGCGATCCTGCTCGTCTGTCCGGCCCAGGCGTTGCGCGTCGTGGCGCACGACCTTCCCGGCAGCGGTCCCGTCGTGATCTGCGCCAAGGGCATCGAAGCCACGAGCGGCCTGCTGATGCCCGAAGTGCTGGCCGAGGTGCTGCCGGGCCGGGCCATCGCCATGCTCTCGGGCCCGAGCTTTGCGGAGGAGGCGGTGCAGGGTCTTCCCACGGCGGTCAGCATCGCCACCGCCGATGCCGCCCTCGGGCGCGACCTCGCAGCCTCGCTCGCCGCCGGCATGTTCCGGCCCTACTGGACCGACGATGTGGTGGGCGTCTCGCTGGGCGGCGCGGTGAAGAACGTGCTGGCCATCGCCGCCGGCATCGTCGAGGGCCGCGGCCTCGGCCACAACGCCGCCGCGGCGCTGATCACGCGCGGCTTCGCCGAGATGGCGCGGCTGGGCCTCGCCATGGGTGCCCATCTCGAAACGCTGACGGGGCTGAGCGGGCTCGGCGATCTGGTGCTCACCTGTCAGGGACCGTTGTCGCGCAACCGCTCGCTCGGCGCCGCGCTGGGCAAGGGCACGTCATACGAAACCTACATGCAGGGCCGGCGGCAGGTGGTCGAAGGCGCGGCGACGGCGCCGGCGGTTCTCGAACGCGCCGCCAAGCTCGGCATCGAGATGCCGATATGCACCGCCGTCGATGCTATCCTGCATCGCGGCGCGGGACTGGACGAATCGATCCGTGCCCTGTTGGCGCGGCCGCTGCGGCGCGAAGGCAAGTAAGGGCGGGGGAAACGACATGGCTTACTGGCTCATCAAGTCCGAGCCTTCGGTGTATTCCTGGGCGCAGTTCGTGAAGGACGGCGAGACCTCCTGGACGGGCGTGCGCAACGCCCAGGCCGCGATCAACCTCAAGGCGATGAAGCCCGGCGACCGCTGCTTCTTCTACCATTCCAACGAGGGCAAGGAGATCGTGGGCATCGCCGAGGTCGTGAAGCCCGCCTATCCCGATCCCACCGACGCGGCGGGCAAGGCCGTGACCGTCGACGTGAAGCCGGTTGCGCCGGTGAAGAACTCGGTGACGCTGGCCGCGATCAAGGCCGATCCCAAGCTCGCGGATTTCGGCCTGGTGCGCCAGTCGCGCCTCTCGGTGGTGCCGGTCTCCGCCGAGCAGTGGAAGATGATCGAGAAGATGGCGAAGTAGTCACTTCGTCAGCAGCCCCGTCATGATCGACAATACCCGCGGCATCGTGGCGATGCTGGCGTCGGTCGTCGTCTTCATCTTCAACGATGCGCTGATCAAGCTCGCCGCCGAGACCGTGCCGTCGGTCCAGTCGATCGGCGTGCGCGGCCTCTTCGCCACGCTGTGGTGTGCGCTGGCGCTGCTGGCGACGGGGGCCTGGCGCAAGATGGCCTATGCGGTCCATCCCAGGGTCCTGCTGCGCGGCGGGCTGGAAGCGGGGGCGGCCATCATCTACCTGATCGCGCTGTTCCAGATCCCCTTCGCGATCGCCACCGCCGTCAACCTGTCCACGCCGCTGATCCTGACGGTGCTCGCCGTGCTCCTGCTCAAGGAGGATGTCCGCTGGCGGCGATGGACCGCGGTGGGCGTGGGCTTCGTGGGCGTGCTGCTGGTCATCCAGCCGCGACCGAGCGACATCAACGGCTGGACCTGGGTG
>CAIYWM010000042.1 GCA_903929895.1 uncultured Alphaproteobacteria bacterium | reverse complement strand
GAACCGCCCGGCACCACATGGCGCTTCAGCGTCGCGAAGTAGTCGGGCCAGTAGCGTTCGCCCACGGCTTCGATCATCTCGATCGACACGATATGGTCGTACTGGCCCTCGATGTCGCGATAGTCGCGGAACTGCAGGTCGACCCGGTCGGCCAGCCCTGCCCGCTCCAGGCGGGCGCGGGCATAGTCCAGCTGTTCCCTGGAGATGGTCACGCCGGTGACACGCATGCCGCGTCGCGCCGCCACTTCGGCAAAGCCGCCCCAGCCGCATCCGATCTCGAGGATGCTGTCGCCCTGGCGGGCGCCGAGCTGCGACAGGATGCGCTCGTACTTGGCGATCTGGGCGGCCTCGAGCGGCTTCTCCACCTCGCCCTCGTACAGCGCGGAAGAGTAGGTCATCGAGGGATCGAGCCACAGGCCGTAGAACTCGTTGCCCAGGTCGTAGTGGGCATGGATGTTCTTCTTGGATCCCTCGCGTGTGTTTTCGTGCCGCCGGTGCAGCAACTTCAACAGCAGGCCATGAAAGAAATTCGTTCGCGTGATCTTGCCCAGCGCCTGTTCGTTGGCGAGCAGCAGGCCGATCAGGGTAGGCAGGTCGGGCGAATCGCAGAAGCCCTCCATGTAGGATTCGGCGAATCCCATGTCGCCGTCGAGCAGCACCCGGCGAAACAAGCGCCAGTCCCGCACGTCGATCTCGGCATGTGGCGATGCGTCGGCCCTCCCGAAGGAGCGCACGCGGCCGTCTGGAAGTCGTACAGTCAGGCGACCGACGGACAGACGTTCCAGGGATTTCAGGACAAACCGGGCGGCGAAGGTCATGCGGTCCGAAGGGAAGTCAGCGGGTCACGAGCTCCGACGGCGGTGCTGGCTTGGCGTAAAATCTCGCCCGCTTCCGCCACAGATGCAAGGCCTGCCAATGGATGCGAACCACGACGCCAATGGTCATGGTTGGGTTTGCGAGAAAGCGCCGCAAGACACCGCGGTCGTCCAGCGGCTCGCGCCGGCCGCCGACCGAGGTGGCGAGCATCAGCCCCTGGGAGTCATGGTAGTTCACGTCGACATGGGCCCGCTCGTCGTCGAGCCGAAAGCGGAAGCGATAGCCGCCCTCGATCGGCAGGAAGGGGGAGACGTGGAAGACCTTGCGGCCTTCGAGCCACTGGTCCGGCCCGATCGGCGCACCGTCCTCGTGATGGACGAGGTAGCAATGGCTCTCGCCGAACGTGTTGTTGACCTCGCACAGGACGGCCCGAAGAATGCCCGTGCGGTCTTTGCAGAACCAGAAGCTCACCGGATTGAACACGTAGCCCAGCATGCGCGGCATGGTCATCAGCACGACCTCGCCGTCGCAGATGTCTTGCACGCCCTGCTGCTGGAGGATGTCCTTCAGCCAGGCCTTGAGATCCGAACCGTCCCGCGCGCCATGGTCGGCGCGACGGAAGGAGACGGCGCCGCGGCGCTCGAGCTTAAGCCATCGGCCGGCGGCACTCTCGAGCGAAGCGAGGCCGAGGCAGAGATAGCCCACCTTGTATCGGAACGCGTTCTCGCGTGGCCTGAGCCGCCGATGCACGACGGTGGCGTCGACGATCGAATGAGGGGACGCGCCGCTCACGTCGTTTCCGTCGCGACCCGCGCTGCGACCGGAATCGGCAGCGGCGGGATGGCGGGCCTGTCGGCCACGACGCGCGGCGGATCGCCGATCCGGCGGTGCTCGTCGGGACGCGGCCAGGGCCGATGGACGCCGAGCTGCTCGGCGACGTCGAGGCCGGCCGAAAGCGCGTCTTCGTGGAATCCGTACCCGCAGTAACTGCCGCAGAAGTAGGTGTCGCGCACGCCCTGGATGCGATGCAGATCGCGCTGTGCGCGGATGGCGGCCGCGTCGTACATCGGATGCTCGAACGAGAAGCGGGAATGCGCCGCCGCCGGCGTTGGTACTCGACCCGGGTTCACGGAGACGAAGAGCGGCGCGCTGTCGGGTAGGTTCTGCAGGCGATTCATCCAGTAGGTCACGCTGACGTTGTTGTCCTGGCTGCTGCTGTCGGCAACGTAGTTCCAGCTCGCCCAGGCGCTGCGGCGCTTCGGCATCAGGCTCTCGTCCCCGTGCAGCCAAACCTCGTTCGTAGAGTAGGCGAAGCGGCCCAGCAGGTCGCGCTCCCTCTCGTCGGCGTCGGCAAGAAGGGAAAGCGCCTGGTCGGCATGGCAGGCGAGCACGACCCGGTCGAAGCGGTCCCAGTGACCACCCGCGTCACGCACTTCCACACCTTGGGCCGTGCGCCGGACCGCGCTGGCCGGCGTCGCCAGCCGCGCGCGGGCGCGCAGCGGCGCCACGAGCCGCTCGACATAGGAGCGGCTGCCGCCGCTGACCGTGCGCCACTGCAGTTGTCGGCCGATCGACAGGAGCCCGTGATTGTTGAAGAACCGGGCGAACGTCTGTGCAGGATAATCGAGCATGCGTCCGGTCGGCGTCGACCAGATGCAGGCGGCCATCGGCACGAGATAGCGGTCGCGGAACGCACGGCCGAAGCCCGCCTCTTCGATGAAGTCGCCGATGGTGAAGTCGAGATCCTCGGCCTTGTCGAGAAGCTGCGGCGCCATGCGGTTGAAACGCAGGATGTCGTGCGTCATGCGCAGGAAGGAGGGGCGGGCCAGGTTGCGCCGCTGGGCGAAGTAGCCGGCGAAGGAGCTTGCATATTCGAACCCGCCGTCATCGAGGCTGACGGCGAAGGACATGTCCGACGGTTCGGTGGGCACGCCGAGATGGTCGAACAGGGCAATGAGATTGGGATAGTTGCGCTCGTTGAAGACGATGAATCCGACATCGACCGGCAGGCGCCCCTGCTTCGTCGGCGCTTCGACCGTGCAGGAGTGTCCGCCGAAGCGGTTCTCCCGTTCGTAGACGACCACGTCGTGGCTGCGGCTGAGGAGCCAGGCGGCCCCAAGACCGGACACGCCGGCGCCGATGACGGCGATTTTCATTCCGAAAGCTCCCCCTGGATGCTTCTAAGCTGATTTCTTGATGGATTGGAAGGCGGCCAGTGCCCGATTCCGGGCGGCGCCGTGCTCCACGATCTGCTCCGGGTACACGTGGGCCGGCACAGCCGCTGCCCATGGACGATGAATCGTGTCGTTGGGCAGGTGGGCGAGTTCGGGTACCCAGTGCCGGACATAGTCCCCGTCGGGATCGAATTTCTCGCCCTGGAGGACGGGATTGAAGACACGAAAGTAGGGGGCCGCATCGGCGCCGCAGCCGGCGACCCACTGCCAGCCGGTCGCGTTGTTCGCGAGATCGGCGTCGACCAGCGTATCCCAGAACCAGCGCTCTCCCTGACGCCAGTCGATGAGCAGGTCCTTGGTCAGGAACGACGCCGCGATCATGCGCACGCGGTTGTGCATCCATCCGGTCGCCCAGAGTTCGCGCATCCCGGCGTCGACGATGGGATAGCCCGTCCGCCCACCCTGCCAGGCCACCAGTGCTTCTTGCGGATCGGCCCACGGAAACGCATCGAACTCGGGCCGGAAGTTGCGTTCCGCCAGGTCGCCGTTGTGGAAGAGGAGGTGGTAGGCGAATTCTCGCCAGCCCACTTCCGAGAGGAATTTCTCCGTTGCGGCCGAGGCTCCCTGCGTCATCGCGGCCTGCCAGATCTGGCGGGGGGAAATCTCCCCGAAGGCGAGATGCGGGGACAGGCGGGAAGTTCCTTCTACCGCCGGGAGGTCGCGCGCGTCGCGATAGTCCTCGAGCGCGTCGTCGAGGAATGATGTGAGCCGCTGCTGCGCGCCGTCCTCACCGGGTGTCCAGGCGGCACGTATTCCGCCTGCCCAGTCGGGTGAGGTCGGCAGCAGGCGCCAAGAGACGAGCGATTCGCTGGCCGGCCAGGACTTTGGGGCCGTCAGACTCTTGGGGGCAGGCAGCGTAGCAGCTGGCGGTGGTGCCGCGCGGCAGGCTCGCCAGAAGGGGGTGAAGACCTTGAAAGCATCACCGCTCTGTGTGGTGACTTCCCAGGGCTCGAACAGCAGGTTCGCCTTGAAGCTCTCGACCGCTACGCCCCGGTCGGCCAGCGCCTTCTTCAGGCGCGTATCGCGCTCGCGGCAGCCCCGGTCGTAAGCGCGGTTCCAGAAGACCGACGCAGCCCCGCACTCTGTCACGAGTTCGCCCAGCACCTGCGCGGCCGGCCCCCGACGCACGATAAGGCGCGATCCCAGTCGGCGGAGGGACGAGTCGAGTGCCTGCAAGCTGTGGTGCAGCCACCAACGCGAGGCGGCGCCCGGCGGCCTGACGCCGTCGGTTTCCCCGTCCAGCACGAAAACCGGCACGACCGCATGCCCCGACTCCAGCGCTTTGGTCAGCGCGGGATTATCCGAAAGGCGAAGGTCGTTACGGAACCAGACGATCGAAACCGACATGTGCGACATACGCACACGTCTGGCGAACGGATGACCAACGGCGACCGTGTCAGGAGCGGGGGCAGTTGGGCGCTGGCCGCATCTCGAGGCTCTGGAGATCGGCGGTGACCGTGAGCAGGCCGGTATCGACGGTGAGCCGGTCGAGGACGCCATTCTCGAAGACCTGGGCCGTCACGGAAAAGAGCGGGCGCTGGGCCTGGTCGCGACCGCGGGTGAAGGTCATGAACACCGGCCATGACTTGCCATTCGGCGTGGCGACGGGCTTGTCCGTAGGCCGGGACGCCCGCAGGCGACCATCTTCCAGCTGCGTCACGTCGATCAGGAATCCGTCCCCCATCACCTCGGGATCGAACATCAGGGCCGGAAATGAGGCGGCGTTGGCGCGGAGCCGTTCGGTCAGGTGATCGATGGCGGCGACCGGCATCAACGTGGCGAAAGGCAGGAAGAACTGGGAGGGCTGAGCGCCTGCCATTGCGATTTCGGCGCGCAGCTCGCCCTGCGCGCGTTGGACGCGGCCCTTCGTCTCGCGCTTGTTGCCGTTCTGCACCTGCGTGGTCTGGTACTTGAGGCTGTTGCCGCTGCGGGGCTCCTCGGCATCGAGCCTGGAGGACAGGCTCATCTTCCATGAGGCCGTCAGTGCGATCTCGGTCGCGATGTCGCGCTTGAGGTGCCAGCCGGCGCAATCCTGCGAAAGATCGTGGATCGCGGTGCCGATGCGCGGCGCATTGGCGGCGGCGCCCAGTCGCAGCACGTACTCTGCGCGATGCGGTTGCATCTGCGCGAAGGCCAACGGCGGCCCCCACAGGAACGCGACAAGGACGAAACACACTAGACGATGCATCACTCCACCTTGCGGACGGGCCTGTATCGGGTCAATCGTGCTTCGCATGAAATTACGAGAGATCGTGGCAGGATTCTGGCGGGGCTCGGATCCCGTGGGGTCATGAACCGACTTGAGTTCATCTGCGCGGGAGAACCGCTCGAAGCGTTGCCGATAGGCGCATTGCACTGGCCGGCGGAGCGGCTGCTGGCGGTCGCGGATCTCCATCTGGAGAAAGGCTCGTCCTATGCGGTCAACGCTCGCAAGTTGCTGCCGCGCTACGACACGCGCCAAACGCTGGGGGCGCTGGCGGCGCTGATCGATGCCGTGCAACCGCTCACCGTCGTTTGCCTGGGCGACTCTTTCCATGATCGCGCAGCGATCGAGCGCATTTCGGATGAGGACCGAGGTGAGATCGAGCGGCTCGCATCACGTACGCGCTTCGTATGGATCGCCGGCAATCACGATCCCGCGCCGCCCCCGTCCGGCTGGGGGGAGGTCGCCGAGGAAATCAAGGCGGGGCCGCTGGTGTTCCGGCACGAGGCGCTGTTCGGGCCCGCCGATGGAGAAGTCTCGGGCCACTACCATCCGGTTGCGGCACTCACTGTGCGAGGGCGTGGATTGCGGCGGCGTTGCTTCCTCACCGACGGGAGACGCCTCATCCTCCCGGCATTCGGCGCCTATGCCGGCGGTCTCAACGCGCTCGACCCGGCGATCGCGCAGCTCTTCCCCGACGACTACGATGCGCTGGTGGTCGGTCGAGAGGTGGTGCGCCGCCTGTCGTGGCGGCAGCTCCGGCCCGACGTGACCTTCAGATAGCCGTCTCTACTTAGGCAACTCGTACTTGAGCGTCACCTCGCCCAGTCCCTCGATCCTGCCGGTGGCGGTGCTGCCCGGTGGCACGAACTGGCAGGCGACCATGCTGCCCGACGAGACGATCATGCCCTTCTTCAGGCGCTTGCCGTGTTCACCGAGTTTGTTCGCCAGCCATGCGAGCGAATTGTAGCAATGGCCCAGCACGTCGCCTGAATGGCCCTCGCGCACGACCTTGCCGTCGAAGGAGACCGAGCCGTTCAGGTTGCCGAGATCGAGCTTCGTCCAATCCTTGTTGGGCTTTGCCAGCAGCGAGCCGCCGTTCCAGCCGGCATCCATGATCAGCGGATTGACGGCGAGGCGGCTGTAGTCGGCGCCGCGGTCCTCGATCAGTTCGAAGCCGGCGCGCGCTTCGCCGACATACTGTGCGATCGAGTCCCGGTCGTAGGACTTGCCCTTCGGCGCCGGAACGTCCGCGTTCACGATCAGGATGATCTCGAGTTCGGCGCCCAGTCGCGTCCAGCGGTCGGCGCGGACCGTCGCCTTGTGCTCGAATACGCGCTTCTTGCGGATCGGTCCGTAGGCCGGACCCTTCAACCCGGTCTGCGCCAGGATCTGCGGCGATGTCAGTGCGATCTTGTAGCCGACGAGCGGACCCTGCTTGACGACCTGCTTCTTCAGGAAGGCGTCCTGGACCTTGTAGGCGAGGCGTTCGTCGTCCGTCGCGAACCGTTCCGGCCACCACCCAACCACGGCGCGCGCCTTGTCGACCTGATGCAGCCACGTTGCGGCCTTGGCGATGCTGAACGTCATTGGAGGCTCCCCCTTGCTTGATTTCTTCATCGTCGCATAGTGCCACCATGAGGACGAAAGCGTTGCAAAAATTCGGGCCCGTGCGCAGCGGAGCGGTCGTCGGCGTGGTGCTGGCCGGCGGCGAGGGGCGACGCATGGGACCGGGCGCGCTGAAGCCCCTGCGGCTGCTCGCGGGCCGGCCCATGGTGGCGCAT
>CAIYWM010000041.1 GCA_903929895.1 uncultured Alphaproteobacteria bacterium | reverse complement strand
TGATCGCCGCAGCGCCGGCCGTGCTGGACTCCGCAAAGACCGTGTATCCGTCGCTGTCTGTAGTGATCCTCGCAGTGCCGGCGGTGCTGCCGCCATGGAATTCCGTGTACCCGGCGGTGCTGTTCCTGATGATGGAGCCGCCGGCGGTGCTGGCAGAGTAGAACTTCGTCGCTCCCCCCTCGATGTTCGCGATCGCGGCGCCCCCCGCCGTGCTGGAATCCAAAAAGTTCGTGCTCCCGTTAAGTATGTTTGCGATCGTCGCGTTTGCGGCCGTGCTGGAACCGACGAAATTGATAGATCCATCGTTCGCGAAGACCGGGGCATACAGAGATGCGTTCTGTATGCCGGCGCCGGACAGGGTGAGATCTTGCCCGCGGAGCCAAAACAAATACGTCGGAGCATCGACTCTGAGACTGATCGCCTCGAGACCGGTGCCGGCGGAGAACAACAGCAACGTTCTGTTGGACGCCCCGAATGTCGCCGTGCCGGTGGGTACCGTGCCGGTAGACCAGTTCGCGCCGGTGTTGAAGTTGAAGCTGCCAGGCCTGAGGCGCCAAGTGGCGTCCTGCCCGAATGCTTGCGAGTCGATCCCGAGGAGAGACGACAGCGCGGTCGTCGCAAGCAACAAGGCGACGCCGCGATTCTTATGGTGCTTCATTGCGATGATCTTCTTCCAATTATCCGGAGGCGCTGTCTTGCGCAGCTGCCCGGCGGGCGAGCGCGTAGCCGGGCGCAATGATGGCGAGCAGAAGCAGGCCCATCAGAGATGAGAGCCGCGTCTCGTCGCCTGCAAGCAGGATGACGACGACGCCGACGAGGAAGGCCGTAGCGAGCAGGCTCGACCACGGCCAGAAGCCCATTCGGAACTGGAGCCGCGCCACTTCTTCGAGGCCGAGGCGCCGGCGGAAACGGGCATGGGTGAAGAGAATGCTCAGCCAGATCAGGATTCCGATGAAGGTCACCGCCGCCGTGAGGTATTCGAAGGCGCGTTGTGGCGCCCAGTAGTTGATGGCAACGCCAAGCATCCCGACCAGCACAGTGAACACGATGGCGGTACGCGGCACGCCCTCGGGCGAAACCCGACCGAGCCGTCGCGGTGCCTGCCGGCTCGACGCCAGGGAGAACAGCATGCGCCCGCTGGCATAGACGCCGCCGTTGCAGGACGACAGGGCGGCGGTGATGACGACGAAATTCACGACGCCGGCGGCGCCGGCCAGCCCTAGACGCTCGAATACCTCGACGAAAGGGCTGCCGGTGGCGGCGATCCGGTTCCAGGGGAAGATCGCCAGGATGACGAGGATCGCCGCAACATAGAACAGAGCGATCCGCCAGACGAAGGAGTTGATGGCGCGGGGCAGCGTTCTTTCCGGGTTCTCCGCTTCGCCGGCCGTGAGGCCGATCATCTCGGCGCCAACATAGGCGTAGAGCACCATCTGCATCGCCAGAAGGCAGCCGGTGAGACCATTGGGAAAGAAGCCGCCATGATCGACGAGGTTGCCCAACCCGAGCGGCTTCCAGTCGCCGGGAAAGCCCCAGACGATGACGACGGTGCCCAGAGCGATCAGGGCGAGAATGGTCAAGATCTTGATGAGCGCGAACCAGAATTCGAGTTCACCGAAGACGCGCGCAGTGAGCAGGTTGAAGCCGCCCATCGTAACGATCGCCGCCAGTGCCCATTGCCATTGCGGTGAGCCGGGGAACCAGAATTGCATGTAGATGCCGACGGCGGTCACTTCTGCGACCGCAATGATCGTCCAGTAAGCCCAGTAGCCCCAGCCGACGAGGAAGCCGACAATCGGATGTGCATAGGTCGTTGCGTAGATCGCAAACGAACCGCTGACGGGGTGGTAAACAG
>CAIYWM010000040.1 GCA_903929895.1 uncultured Alphaproteobacteria bacterium | reverse complement strand
GGCAATGCAGCGCCTCACCGAGACAGCGTTCTGTGCCTGGCTTGGCCAGGCCCATCCGGGTGCCCAGCTGGTCTATCACCGCGGCCTGCTCGCGCTGGACGCCAGTATCAACAGCCAGACTCCCAAGAGCGATGCGCGCCACGAACTCGCCCGTGTCGCACGGCGCGCCTGGTGGGCGGCCTCGCAGGGGTTTGTCCATCTGATCCAGCGGCGCAACGGCCCCGACGACTTCACTTACATTGCGATCGCGCGGCCTCGGCCAAAGGAGCTGCCGGCAACGCCGTCATCGGTTCTTCTGAAGGAGGTCGCGTGATGGACCTTGCCGCCGTGTCCATCAATGGGCAGTACCTGCCCACACTTCTCGCCGACGCGGCAGCGGCCCTGGTCAACGCCCGCGATGCCGCCGAAGTGTTGGAAGCACGCGACCTTGCATCGCTGGCGTATGACGTGGCGAAGCGCACCGCGCGCCTGGCGAAAGCCAAGCAGGCTCACGACGACCTGATCGTCGCCGCCCATCGTGCCCAGGCCCATGCCCTGCAGATCGAGGCGCGCGCCAAGCTGCGGATGGCCGACGAATACGACGCCGCGCAGGAGCGGGGAGAGGTGGCCAGTACCGGGCAGCACGCACGAGCTGTTCCAGACGGGAACAGCAGCTCTCGTGCGACGGTCGCCGACATCGGCCTCTCCCGCAAGGATATCCACGAAGCGCGCCTGGTACGTGATGCCGAACGGGCCCAGCCCGGCATCGTCGGCCGCACTCTCAAGGAGCAGATGGACCGCGGCGAGGAGCCGACCAGGGCGGCGCTACGCAAGATGGTCGTCGATGCCGCGATGCGCGGCCTGCGCGGCGGAGGCTCGAAGAAGCGCGCCCGCAACCCGCTCTACGAGCCCAATCCCGCCTATGACGCCAGCGCCGGCATCGACGGCTGCTGTACCCGCATCGCCGATTACCTCGATGCGCACGGCGCCAAGTTCATCCTGTCGGGTTGCCTCGACAGCCCCATGCTCGCACGCAGCGTCGCCAAGATGACGCGCGGACGGGATGCCCTCGACACCATCCTGGAGGCCGCACATGCTCAAGCGAACACCTGATTTCACGCATCATGTCTGGGAGGCGGCCGACCGGATCGGCCGCAGCGCCCCGCGCATCGTCGACCACATACTGCGATCGGTCTTCCCCAACACGACGGACGCCGCCGAGACCGAGGGCGCTGCCCGAATCCTGCGCAACGGCTGCATCGCCGAGGTAAAGCGCGTGCTGCACCACTCGCGCAATGGAACCGGCCAGTCTGATTTCGGCGAGGTCGATGCGTCGTTCCTGCCGCTGATCCGGTCGCTGCAGCGGCCGTCCTACTTCGTGCCCGAGCGCGACGAGGAAGTGTCCGTCAGGGAGCTGATCGCCGATCCCGCCCAGCTCGATGCGGCACGCCGCTTCATGCGCCTCAAGGGCATGCAGTGCCTCGACGAGGCCGATCGGCTCGACCGCCTGTACGAGGCCGTCATGGGGCAGGGCGATGCCGAGCCCGTCGACCCTTTGCACCACGCGACCAGGCGAACCCCGAATGTGCGCCGCCCTATTCCTCCATGGGAGATCTGATGATGTCTAACGGAAATACAAATCGTCCACCCCTGGACGGAATCCGGCACATGCCGATCGGTGAGATCGCGCAGCTGCCAGCCGAACACCTGGCGCTGCTGCAGGAAGATGCATCGGCTGCCCTCGACGCCACCAAGAAAGCCAAGGACTGGATCGATGGCGCCATCGCCTTGCGCTTTGCCGACCACGTTCAGGCGCTGCGTCGCGAGGCCGGCAAGGACACCGGCACGGTCCGCTTCGAGCAGGACGGCGTCACCGTCGTGGCCGACCTGCCCAAGCGCGTCGACTGGGACCAGGCGCTGATCACCGGTGTGGTCGAAAGCATCCGCGCCGCCGGCGACGATCCCAACCAGTACGTCGATATCGCCATCAAGGTCCCCGAGCGCAAGTACACCGCTTGGCCCGAGAACATCCGCACCGCCTTCGCGCCGGCCCGCACCGTCAAGACCGGCAAGCCGAGCTTCGTTCTCACCCTCAAGGAGGACGCACGATGAGCCTCCGTATCGTCAGCGCCGATGAGCGGTTGGCCGAAGCCCGCGGCGTGAAGGCGTGCATTCTCGGCAAGAGCGGTGAAGGAAAGACCTCCCTGCTGTTCAGCCTGCCGACTGAGACCACGCTGTTTGCGGATCTCGAAGCTGGCGACCTCGCGGTACAGGACTGGCCCGGCTCCACGATCCGCCTGCGTACCTGGCAGGAGTGCCGCGACTTCGCCGTCTTCATTGGCGGGCCCAACCCGGCTCTGCGTGACGACCAGCCCTACTCGGCAGCCCATCACGCGGCGATCGTCGCCGAGTATGCACCCTCGCTGTCGCTCGATGCGTTCGACACGATCTTCATCGACAGCATCACCGTCGCCGGCCGGCTCTGCTTCCAGTGGTGCCGCGGACAACCCGAGGCCTTCGCGGACCGGACCGGCAAGGCCGACATCCGCGGCGCCTACGGGCTGCACGGCCGCGAGATGCTGGCCTGGCTGACGCACCTGCAGCACACGCGGGCGCGCAACGTGATCTTCGTCGGCATCCTCGACGAGAAGCTCGACGACTTTAACCGCCGCGTGTTCAGCCCGCAGATCGAGGGCAGCAAGACCGGGCTCGAACTGCCCGGCATCGTCGATGAGGTCCTGACACTCGCCCAGATCAAGGGTCAGGACGGTAGTCCGTTCCGCGCCTTCGTCTGCCAGACGCTCAACCCCTGGGGTTTTCCGGCCAAGGACCGCAGCGGTCGGCTCGACATGCTGGAGGAGCCGCACCTCGGCCGCCTGTTCGAGAAGATCCGCGGGCCCCTGCGCCCACCCTCCGAGCGCCTTTCCTATGCCTTGCCGGCCGCTACGGCCGCCGAGGCCCCGCCGTCCACCACCGTCAACACAAGGAGCTGATCCCATGGCACCGTCCTGGAACGACTACAACGACGCCCAGCAGAACGCTGCGCTGATCCCGAAAGGCACGCTGGCCAAGGTGCGCGTGGGCATCCGGCCCGGCGGCTTCGACGATCCCAGCCAAGGCTGGACCGGCGGCTACGCGACCCGAGGGGCGAGCGGCGCGGTCTACATCAACGGCGAGTTCACCGTCCTCGAAGGCCCGTACGCCCGGCGCAAGATCTTCACCCTGATCGGCCTGTACAGCCCCAAGGGGCCGGATTGGGCGAACATGGGCCGCAGCTTCGTGCGAGGCATGCTGAACTCCGCGCGCGGGATCTCCGACAAGGACAGCTCGCCCCAGGCAAAGGCGGCGCGCCGCATCGCAGGCTTCGCCGACCTCGACGGGATCGAGTTCGTGGCCCGCATCGATGTCGGCACCGACGCCAATGGCGAGGCCAAGAACGAGATCCGCTCGGCGGTGACGCCGGATCATAAGGGATATGCCGCGGTCGTCGGTGCCCAGCCCGCCGCCGCGTCGGCCTACGCCGCGCCGTCCGTGCCTCCCGCCGTGTCGGCACCGCCGGCGAACCCGTCCGGCGCGGTGCGCCCGACCTGGGCTCGCTGAGGCACGGGCGCCATGCTGCTTCGTCCCCGCCAGAAGACCTTCGTCGAGCGCAGTCTTCGTGCGCTCGGCGAGCACGGCAATACTCTGGGAATCGCGCCGACAGGTGCTGGAAAGACCGTCGCGCTTTCTGCCGTTGCAGGTCAGCTCGTCGATGGTACCGCGGCGAAGGCCGCCGTCCTCGCTCATCGCGACGAGCTGACGGCCCAGAACCGGGACAAGTTCGGTCGCGTCAATCCAGGCATCGGCACGTCCGTCGTCGACGCCTCGACCAAGTCGTGGGCCGGGCAGGTCACCTTCGCCATGGTGCCGACGCTCACCCGGCCGGCGAACCTGCAGGCCATGCCGGCCCTCGACCTGCTGGTGATCGACGAGGCCCATCACGCCATCGCCGACAGTTATAGGCGGGTCATCGACCGGGCCCTGCAGCTGAACCCGGCGTGCCGGATCTACGGTGTCACCGCCACGCCCAACCGGGGCGACAAGCGCGGCCTGCGGGCCGTGTTCTCCAACGTCGCCGACCAGATCCGGCTGGGCGAGTTGATCCAGGCCGGCAACCTGGTCACACCGCGAACCTTCGTGATCGACGTCGGCGTGCGCGAGGAGCTGTCCCGGGTAAAGAAGGTCGGCGACGACTTCGACATGGCCGAGGTCGGCCGCATCATGAACCAGCGACCGGTCATCGAGGCTGTTGTCACCCATTGGCGCGAGAAGGCCTCGGATCGGCAGACCGTCGTCTTCTGTTCCACGGTGGCCCATGCCGAAGCCGTCGCGGCGGCGTTCAACGCTTCAGGCATCGCTGCCGTCCTGGTCACCGGCGAGATGACCGACGCGGAACGCCGGGGCGTGCTGGCGGCCTACGCCTCGGGCGAGGCGCGGGTGATGGTCAACGTCGCGGTGCTGACGGAAGGCTGGGACCATCCGCCGACCAGCTGCGTCGTGCTGCTTCGCCCCAGCTCTTTCAAGTGCACCATGATCCAGATGGTCGGCCGTGGGCTGCGCACGGTGAACCCGCAGGAACATCCCGGCGTGGCCAAGTCCGACTGCATCGTGCTCGACTTCGGGACCTCGTCGCTGCTGCACGGCTGCCTGGAGCAGGACATCGACCTCGACGGGTACCAGGGACAGGACGAAGCGCCGACCAAGACCTGTCCGTCGTGCGAAGCCGAGGTGCCGCTTGCGGTAATGGTCTGTCCGCTCTGTGGGCACACATTCGAATCGGGCGGCGGCGGCGGACCTGAGCCGATCGACACCTTCATCATGACCGAGATCGACCTCTTGAGCCGGTCGAGCTTCCAGTGGTGCGATCTCTTCGGCGACGACGCGGCACTGATGGCCAATGGCTTCAATGCCTGGGGTGGTGCGTTCTTTCTGGAGGGGCGCTGGCATGCAGTCGGTGGCGCCAGGCAGCTTCCTCCCAGGCTTCTTACGATGGGCGATCGCACGGTTTGCCTGGCGGCGGCCGACGACTGGCTGAACGAGAACGAGACGGACGAGTCGGCGCACAAGTCCAGGGCGTGGCTAAAAGAGTCAGCCACGAACCGGCAGCTTGCCTACCTGCCGCCCGAGTGCCGGCTCGACTACAGCCTGACGCGGTACAAGGCCTCCGCGCTGCTGACCTTCCGCTTCAACCGCGGCGCCATCCGCTCGCTGGTGCTCAACGCAACGGCGTCCAGCCTGGAACAGGCGGCGTGACCGGCCATGCGCAATCCCGTCGCGCCCTGCGCCGTCTGCGCGCGCTCCTCCCGAGGCTTCGGCTGGTTCGATCCGACCCGCCAGAAGCCATCCCGGCCCAGCGTGGCCTTCTGCAGCATGTCTTGCCAGGCGTTGTGGACCGGCCTGGCCCGGAGGTCTTTCGACATGGTTGATCTGACCGAGCAGGAACAGGCAGCCATCCGCGCTGCCATGAGGCCGGTGGCCGAGATCATGGAGGAGATCGGCTGGGACACCCGCCTGATCGACCTCACCGAGCCGCAGGTGCTGACGCTGATCGAGGTCGCCGTCGGCGGCTTCCAGGACGCCATGCACGCCACTGCTCGTAACAGCCCAGAGGTGCCCTTCTGATGATGGACTTCAACAGCCGCGCCCAGACGGCGGACCACCTCAACGGCGCGATCGACACGGCCCTGGTCGCGCAGGATGCCGACCGGGCTTCGCGACCCTATCTCGGCGGCTCGCGCCTCGGCCATCCTTGCGAGCGCGCCTTGCAGTTCGAGTTCACCGGGGCGCCAAAGGATGACGGCGCCGGGTTCGACGGCCGCATCCTGCGGATCTTCGCCATCGGCCATGTGCTCGAAGACGTCGCGGTCGACTGGCTGCGCAGCGCGGGCTTCGACCTGCAAACGCGCAAGGGCGGCGACCAGGCCGGCCAGCAGTTCGGCTTCTCGGTCGCCGGCGGGCGCGTCCGCGGGCATGTCGACGGCGTGATACTCGACGGTCCGTCGATCCCGGGGCTCGGCTTCCCGGCGCTGTGGGAATGCAAGACCATGAACGCCAAGTCCTGGCGGGCAACGTCAAGCAAGGGCGTGGTGGCGTCCAAGCCGATCTATGCCGCCCAGATGGCGATCTACCAAGCCTACATGGATGCATCACTCCCGGGCGTCGCGGGCAATCCGGTGCTGTTCACAGCCATCAACAAGGACACCGCTGAGCTGCATCACGAACTGGTGCCGTTCGACGCCGCATTGGCGCAGCGCATGAGCGACCGGGCGGTACGTGTCCTGCAGGCCACCGACGCCGGCGAACTGCTCCCTCGGATCGCGACCAGCCCGGACTTCCACGAGTGCCGCTTCTGTCCCTGGTCGCAGCGCTGCTGGAGCTTGCCGGCATGAGCGACGACAACGTCATCCACTTCAATCCCTGGGGCGACTTCAACGACGCGCCAGTGCAAGCGGACCCCTTCGGCGCCGAACCAGACTCCGAGCAGATCGCGATCTTTCTCGATCTGGTATTCGGCTATTGCGACGGTTGGGTGCCGCTGCGCGGGTTCGTCGACAAGGGGCAGGGCATCGACGGTCGCCCGCACAATGTCTGGGTCGAGGCCGACGGCGCGATGCTGGAGAAGGCCATCGCCTTCGCGGGCTGGGCGGCCCGGGAGGGGGCGGCGGTGTACGTCGTGCCCGGGACCGTGACCGAGAGCGGTAAGGCCCGATCGGCGGACGTGCGGCAGATGCAGACCGTGCTGGTCGATCTCGACGCTGGCGACATCGCGGCCAAGCTCGACCACCTGATCCAGCACCTGGGCGAGCCGACGCTGATCGTCGAGAGCGGGGGGCGCACCCCGGACGGGCTCGACAAGCTCCATGTCTGGTGGCGGCTGAGCGAGCCGGCGGAGGGCGAGGACCTCGCACTGCTGTGCCGCCTGCGCGGCGACATCGCGGTCAAGGCCGGCGGCGATACCCACTTCCGCTCGGCACACCAGCCGATCCGGATGGCGGGCTCCATCTACCACAAGAACGGGCTCCGTCGGTTGGTCACCATCCGCCGCCACGATCCCGGCATCGAGGTACATCTGCAGGAATTCGCGGAGCGGGTCGACGCCATGCCGCCGCTCGCCGGCGTCGGATCCGAGCCCAGCCCGGCGAACGCCAAGCCGTCGATCGAGGCGGTGCTTACGACGCCGGCCCATGAGGGTGGCGAGGATGCGTGGACCAGGTTCCAAGGCGCCAGTGCCGCGATCGGCCACTTCATCCGCTTGGTCCACGACGGTCGCATGACCGGCGATGAAGGCTGGGAAGCCATCTGCCAGTACAACGCGGCCATGCTGCGGCCAGCGTGGCCGCTGGAGCGCCTGAAGGCCGAAGCCGACCGCCTATGGCGCCTCCACGAGGACCGCCACGGGCCCGCCCTGGAGCGCCTCGAACGGCCGGTTCCGACGACCCTGCCGACGTACTCGCTGGGCGCGCTGCTCGATGACCCCAGCCCCATGCCGGACGATCTCATCGCGCCACGGCTGCTGACCCCCGGCGGCATGCTCGTGCTGGGAGGCGCGCCGAAGGTCGGCAAGAGCGACTTCCTGATCAACCTGCTGGCTCATGCCGCCGCAGGCATTCCGTTCCTGCGGTTCACGCCGCTGCGGCCACTGCGCGTGTTCTACCTGCAGGCGGAGATCCAGTACCACTATCTGCGCGAGCGCCTGCGCAATCTTCGCATTGACCCGGAAGTCCTCGTCCGCGCCCGCGATACGCTGGTCGCCACGCCCAAGCTTCGGTTGCTGCTCGACGAGCAGGGCGTGTCGCTGGTCGCTGCAGCCATCCGGTGCGCCTTCCCCGAGACGCCGCACGACATCATCTGCATCGATCCGCTTCGCAACCTGTTCGACGGCGGCCCCGGCGGC
>CAIYWM010000039.1 GCA_903929895.1 uncultured Alphaproteobacteria bacterium | reverse complement strand
TCGAGGCTGGCTTGAAGTGCGTCGCCGGCAAGCCGATCGTGAACTCGATCTCCATGAAGGAGGGCATCGAGCCCTTCATCGCGCAGGCCCGCAAGGTCCGCCGCTACGGCGCCGCGGTCGTGGTGATGGCATTCGACGAAAAGGGCCAGGCCGACACCAAGCAGCGCAAGGTCGAGATCTGCTCGCGCGCCTACGACATCCTGGTGAACCAGGTCGGCTTCCCGGCCGAGGACATCATCTTCGATCCCAACGTCTTCGCGGTGGCGACCGGCATCGAGGAGCACAACAACTACGGCGTCGACTTCATCGAGGCGACGCGCGAGATCAAGGCGCGCTGCCCTGCCGCCAAGATTTCCGGCGGCGTCTCCAACCTGTCCTTCGCCTTCCGCGGCAACGAGCCGGTGCGCAAGGCGATGCACTCGGTGTTCCTCTACTATGCCATCCAGGCCGGCATGGACATGGGCATCGTCAATGCCGGTCAGCTCGAGGTCTACGACCAGATCCCGCAGGAACTTCGCGACGCCTGCGAGGACGTGATCCTGAACCGCCGCCCCGACGCCACCGACCGGCTGCTCGAGCTGGCGCCCAAGTACAAGGGCACCGGCGAGGTCGCCGAGACGCAGGACGCGGAGTGGCGGAGCTGGCCGGTCGAGAAGCGGCTGGAGCACGCGCTGGTCAAGGGCATGGACCAGTTCGTCGTCGCCGACACCGAGGAGGCGCGCCTGCAGATCGCGCGGCCGATCGAGGTGATCGAGGGCCCGCTGATGGCCGGCATGAACGTGGTCGGCGACCTGTTCGGCGCCGGCAAGATGTTCCTGCCCCAGGTGGTTAAGAGCGCGCGCGTCATGAAGAAGGCGGTGGCGCATCTGCTGCCCTACATCGAGGCGCAGAAGACGGCGGGCTCGCGGCCCAAGGGCAAGATCGTCATGGCGACGGTCAAGGGCGACGTCCACGACATCGGCAAGAACATCGTGGGCGTGGTCCTGCAGTGCAACAACTTCGAGGTCATCGACCTCGGCGTCATGGTGCCGTTCCAGGACATCCTGAAGAGCGCCAACGACAACAAGGCCGACATCATCGGCCTCTCCGGCCTGATCACGCCGTCGCTCGACGAGATGGTGACGGTGGCCGAGGAGATGACGCGACAGGGAATGAACCTGCCGCTGCTGATCGGCGGCGCCACGACCTCCAAGGTGCACACGGCCCTTCGCATCGCGCCGCGCTACAACGGCACGACCGTGCACGTGCTCGACGCCTCGCGTGCGGTTGGCGTCTGCTCGGCGCTCGTCTCGGAATCGGGCTCGCAGGCCGAGGATTTCGCCATCAAGGTCGCGGCCGAGTACGAGGCGATTCGCGTGGAACGCGCGGGCGGCACCAAGGAGAAGGTGATCGCGCTCGAGGCGGCCCGCGCCAACGACTTCAAGATCGACTGGTCGGCCTACACGGCGCCCAAGCCAGCCATCATCGGCCCGCGCGTGTTCGCCGAGTATCCGCTGCACGAGCTGGTCGAGCGCATCGACTGGACGCCGTTCTTCCGCGCCTGGG
>CAIYWM010000038.1 GCA_903929895.1 uncultured Alphaproteobacteria bacterium | reverse complement strand
GATCTTGCAAAGCGCGCGTGTTAAGGCATTTGAATGGGGAGGAAAACGATTGAGCTTCTCCGACAGACTCTAACCCGGCAACACGAACCTCACTCCCGCGCGCGCCAGGCCGCCGCCCAGTGCCGCCGCCGTGCCATCGGCGCGCCAGCAGGCGGCGCCGGTCATCGTGCCGTCGTCGTGGAACTGGATGGCGTTCATGCCGCCGGCCACGGTCGGCATGATCTTGAGCGTGTGGCCGCGGGCTTCGAGGCCCTGGCGTACCGGGGCGGGGATGCCGTGCTCGACTTCCAGCACGGGACCCTCGGTCCAGATGCGCGGCGCCTCGACGGCCTCCTGCAGTTCCATGCCGTGGTCGATCAGGTTGAGCAGGGCCTGCAGCGCCGAGGGGAATATCTTGCGGCCGCCGGGCAGGCCCAGTGCGTAGCGCACCTTGCCGCCCTTGAGCGCCATCATCGGCGACATCGAGGTCGTGACCCGCTTGCCCGGCGCGATCGACAGCGCGTTGCCGCGGCGCGGGTCGTAGTTGTTCATGTAGTTGTTGGGGATCATGCCGGTGCCGGGCACGATGAAGCGCGCACCGAACAGGCTGTTGATGGTCTGCGTCGTGCTGACGACGTTGCCCTTGCCGTCGGCCACGGTGAGATGGGTCGTGTCCTGGCCTTCCGCCGCCTGCAGCCCGCCCGTCCACTGCGTGGCGCGGGCGATGTCCAGAAGCTTGCGGCGCTGGTCGGCATAGTCGCGGCTCACGATGCGCTCGACCGGCACCTTCACGAAGTCCGGATCGCCGCTCGCCTCGGCGCGGTCGGCGAAGGCGATCTTCAGCACCTCGGCCAGCAGGTGCAGCGTGTCGACGGTGCCGAAGCCCATCTTCGCGATGTCGTAGGCTTCGAGGATGTTCAGCATCTGGGCGATGTGCACGCCCGAGGCGGCGGGCGGCGGCGGGCCCAGGATCTCCCAGCCGCGATAGTGGCCGCGGATCGGCGCGCGCTCTTCCACCTTGTAGCCGGTGAGATCGTCGCGGCGCACGAAGCCGCCGGTCTTCTCCATGCATTCGACGAGCAGGTCGCCCAGCGGCCCGCCATGCAGCGCCTTCTCGCCCTCCTGCGAGACCAGGGTCAGCGCCTCGGCATACTGTCCCTGCACGAGTCTTTCGCCCGGCTTCAGCGGCGTGCCGTTGGGCAGGAGGAGCGCGGCGGCGAGCTTGTCCTTCGATAGGTCGGCGCCGGCATCCTTGATGCAGTCCGAGAGATAGGGCGTCACCGAAAAGCCGCGCGCGGCGTGGCGGATCGCGGGCTGCATCACGTCGGCGAGACTCATCGTGCCGAAGCGCTCCAGCGCCAGGCACCAGGCGCGCAGCGAGCCCGGCGTCGCGACCGACTTCGGCCCGACCAGGTTCTCCTGCCCCTCGACGTCGTAGACCTCGGGCGCGGCGCCGGGCACCGGCTTGTACATGTCGGGATGGCCCATCTGCGGCACGGCGCTCATGCCGTCGAGGATGCGATGGCTGCCGTCGGCCAGGCGGATGTGGCAGGTCGTGCCGCCGATCAGCCCGACCATCATCGGCTCGACCACGGTCAGCGCGAACTGCATGGCGACGGCGGCATCGACCGCATTGCCACCGGCCGCCAGCATTTCCAGACCCGCGGCCGAGGCCAGCGGATGGTTGGAGACCGCCATGCCCGCAGGCCCGTGCGCCGGCCGCTTCTCGCAGGTGAATTGCGTGCCCGCGCGCTCGCGCCATGTCGACTGGGTCATCCGTGTCCTCGCTGAATTCTCTGGGCAGAAGCCCGCTTTGAAATCTCGCATGTAGCCTAAGCCGCCGCTACCCATTCACCTCATCCTGAGGAGGCTGGCCGGAAATGAACTGAATCGATCCAAGCACTTACCTCATCCTGAGGAGCGCCGCGAAGCGGCGCGTCTCGAAGGATGGGCTGCAGACGAGGTGCGCGT
>CAIYWM010000037.1 GCA_903929895.1 uncultured Alphaproteobacteria bacterium | reverse complement strand
TCGTGCACGGCAACGGCGATTCCAGCGCACTCTGGATCAACAACCTGTGGCGCTTCGAGGCCAACGGCTACAAGCGCAACCAGCTCTTCGCGATCGACTTCGTCTATCCCAACGCCCGCAGCGACGATTCGAAGCCGCAACCGTTGCGGTCCTCGGCCGAGGACCAGATGAAGGAACTGACGTCCTTCGTGGTGCAGGTCCTGAAGGCCACGCGCCGTCGCAAGGTTGCCCTGGTCGGGTCCTCGCGCGGCGGCAACGCCATTCGCGCGATGTTGAAGAACGGCGGCGCCGACATGGTGAGCCACGCCGTTCTGTGCGGCACGCCCAACAAGGGCATCGTGATCTCCGAGCAGCTGCTGGTCGGCAGCGAGTTCAACGGCGCCTTCCCGTTCCTCAAGGGACTCAACGAGGGTCCCGATGACCTGGTCCCGGGGGTCGAGATGATGGCCATCCGGTCGGACACGAACGACAAGTTTTCGCAGCCCGACGGCCGCTTCATCGGCGCGCCCGGCAAGCCGACCGGCGTCAGCTACGATGCCTCGGAGCTGCGGGGCGCGCGTAACGTCATCCTGGAAGGCCTCGACCATCGCGAGGTCGCATTCCACAAGCTGGCCTTTGCCGCGATGTTCGAGCAGATCACCGGCAAGCCGCCGGGCAGCATGTTCATCGCCCAGGAGCCGCTGCCGATCCTGAACGGCAAGGTGACCGGCCTCAGCGAGGGCACCTACACCAACATCCCCGTGGCCGGCGCGGAGGTCGAGATCTTCGAGGTCGACCCCAAGTCGGGCGAGCGCAAGAGCGTGGTGGCGCTGCTTCGCAAGACCACCGGCGAGGACGGCGTCTGGGGTCCCCTGGTCGGCCGCTCCGACGCCCATTACGAGTTCGTGCTGCGTGTGGCGGGACTGCCGACGACGCACACCTACCGCTCGCCGTTCCTGCGCTCGACCGACGTCGTGCATCTCAGGCCGCAGCCCTTCGCCAAGGCCGACGAGGGCGCCGGGGCGGTCACCATCATGAGCCGGCCGCGCGGCTATTTCGGCGTCGGCCGCGACAAGTTCTCGCTCGATGGCAAGGTGCCGCCCGGCATCAACGACGGCGTGCCCGGCGTGTCCATGGGACGGCTGGCCTTCGAGGCGGCGCCGACGCGGACCGTGACGGCCGTGTTCAACAACGAAACCATCCCGACCCGCACCTGGCCGGCCAAGGACGGCCATATCGTGGTGGCGGAGTTCTTGAACTGAGCAGATAGAAGAGTCGCTTTGCTGTCGTCTCGGGCGGGGTAGCCCCCGCCCTGGAGCGCAGCGAAGGACCTAGCGGGACGACCAAAGAACTGCGTGGCTGGCGTGAGATCCTTCGCTTCGCTCAGGATGATAAATACTAACTCTCATACGTGTATTTGAAATTGCAGTGGCTGGCGCCCTGCATGATCGTCTGGGTGCGTTCGAGCTTGAGCTTGGGGTCGTAGCCTTCGCAGAAGGCGCCGTCGCGGTTGCAGGAGAGCAGGGCGCCGATCTCGCCCAGGCCCATCGCCTTGTAGGTCTCGGCGTA
>CAIYWM010000036.1 GCA_903929895.1 uncultured Alphaproteobacteria bacterium | reverse complement strand
GCACCGTGGTCTCGGAATTCGAGAACTACGTGAAGCTCAACAAGAAGGTGCCGCCGGAAGTCGTCGTATCGATCAACAAGATCGAGGAGCCGACCAAGCTTGCCGACACCATCTCCGCCCACCTGGCGCTCAAGGTCGCCGAGAAGCAGCAGTTGCTCGAACTCGACTCCGTGTCGAAGCGGCTGGAGCGCATCCTTGGCCTGATGGAAGGCGAGATCGGCGTCCTGCAGGTCGAGAAGAAGATCCGTAATCGCGTGAAGCGTCAGATGGAGAAGACGCAGCGCGAGTACTATCTCAACGAGCAGATGAAGGCGATCCAGAAGGAGCTTGGCGAGACCGAGGACGGTCGCGACGAGGTTTCCGAGCTGGAGAAGCGCATCAAGAAGACCCGTCTCAGCAAGGAGGCGAGGGAGAAGGCCAACGCCGAGCTGAAGAAGCTCCGGACGATGAGCCCGATGTCGGCCGAGGCGACGGTGGTGCGCAACTACCTCGACTGGCTGCTGTCGATTCCGTGGCGCAAGCCCACGAAGATCATCAAGGACCTGAAGTACGCCGAGGAAATTCTCAACGCCGACCATCACGGCCTGGAGAAGGTGAAGGAGCGCATCCTCGAGTACCTCGCGGTCCAGCAGCGCGTCGACAAGATGAAGGGCCCGATCCTGTGCCTCGTCGGCCCGCCCGGCGTCGGCAAGACCTCGCTCGGCAAGTCGATCGCCAAGGCCACGGGTCGCAACTTCGTTCGCATGTCGCTGGGCGGCGTGCGCGACGAGGCCGAGATTCGAGGCCATCGCCGGACCTACATCGGCTCGCTGCCGGGCAAGGTCATCCAGAGCATGAAGAAGGCGAAGTCCTCGAACCCGCTCTTCCTGCTCGACGAGATCGACAAGCTCGGCGCGGATTTCCGCGGTGATCCGTCGTCGGCGTTGCTCGAGGTTCTGGATCCGGAGCAGAACACGACGTTCAACGACCACTATCTCGAAATCGACTACGACCTGTCGAACGTGATGTTCATCACCACGGCCAACTCGCTGCGCATGGCGCAGCCGCTGCTGGACCGCATGGAGATCATCCGACTCGCCGGTTACACCGAGGACGAGAAGGTCGCGATCACCCGCAAGCATCTGATCCCGAAGCAGATCGAGGCGAACGGTCTCAAGGAGAGCGAGATCGAGATCCACGACGACGCGGTGCGCGATCTGGTGCGTTACTACACGCGCGAGGCGGGCGTCCGTAACCTGGAGCGCGAGATCGCCAACCTGGCCCGCAAGGCCACCAAGGAAATCCTCATGAAGGGGACGACCAAGGTGAAGGTCGGCCGCAAGAACCTCGAGAAGTATGCCGGCGTCCGGCGCTTCCGCTTCGGCGAGGCGGAACTCGAGGATCTGGTCGGTATCACGACGGGCCTGGCCTGGACCGAGGTCGGCGGCGAGCTGCTGCAGATCGAGGCCGTGCTGGTTCCGGGACGGGGCCGCATGACCGTCACCGGCAAGCTGGGCGACGTGATGCAGGAGTCGGTGCAGGCGGCCAACGCCTATGTCCGCTCGCGCGCCCATGTGTTCGGCATCAAGTCGAACATCTTCGAGAAGCGCGACATCCACATCCACGTGCCCGAAGGCGCGACTCCGAAGGACGGTCCGTCCGCCGGTGTGGGCATGGTCACCTCGATCGTGTCGGCGCTGACCGGCATTGCGGTGCGTAAGGAAGTGGCCATGACCGGCGAGATCAGCCTGCGCGGGCGGGTCATGCCGATCGGCGGCCTCAAGGAGAAGCTGCTGGCGGCGTTGCGCGGCGGTCTCAAGACCGTGCTCATTCCCAAGGAGAACGAGCGCGACCTGCCGGAGATTCCGGACAACGTGAAGAAGGGGCTGGAGATCGTACCGGTCTCGACCGTGGACGAAGTCCTGGCCCGCGCCCTGGTGAAGCCGCTGGTAGCGATCGAATGGGTCAACGACCTCGAGGCGGTGGCCGCGAAGCCGGCCGAGCCGACAGAGGCTGCCCGGGCCCACTGAGCCCCT
>CAIYWM010000035.1 GCA_903929895.1 uncultured Alphaproteobacteria bacterium | reverse complement strand
CTTTTTATCTGCCTAGTCGAATTGATACTCAGTCTTCTTTTATCTGATTATAGGTTTTGTACTTCAACAGTCAGGACGTGAAAGATGCCCTGGTGATAAATCTGAGCCTGCGGCCGAGCATTCTGACGTTGTTCGTGCTGCTGACGGTGCCGGCATTCCTCGCGATGGTCGTCGTCACTTACATCTCGAACGAGAAGATCGCGCGGTCAAACGCGGATCAGCTCGTCGAGCGTTTTCGCACCGATGCCATCCAGAACATCCAGCACGACTTCGATCCCATAAAGTCGCTGGTGCGCAGTGCCGCTGTCGTCGGCGCCGCCCAGCCTGATTTCTATTCCGACAACCGGTCGCTGCGGTATCTGTTCAGCATCATCCAGCACAGCGAAAAGATCGTCAGCATGTATGTCGGCCTTGCCGACGGATCGTTCCGGCAGGCACGGCAGATCGAACCCAACGTCGAGGTTCAGAGCAAGTTGCCGCCGCCGGAGGCGCGCTATGCCTTTCGCTGGATCGATGCCCCAACGCCCGGAACGGCGCCGACCGATCACTACCTCTTCCTCGATGCGCAGCAGAAGGAGATTGGCAAGTCGGAGCAGGTCACGGCCTATGACCCGCGCGCGCGCATGTGGTACCGGATGACCCAGCAGGCCGGAGGGCCGTTCATCACCGACCCTGATGTCTTTGCTGCCCTCGGGCTGATCGGCTTCACGGTCGGTGCGCCCATCTTCCAGGAGGGCAAGCTGCTCGGCATTGCGGCTGCCGACATCACGCTCGATGGCCTGTCCGACTATCTCGCCGAGCGCAAGATCAGCCCCGGGACGCTGAGCTATATCCTCGACCATCAAGGCCGGGTGATCGCCAACTCCGAACGGACCAAGACATACACCAACTACAATGGCCGGGTGGAATTGCAGCACATCACGTCGCTCGGCAACGACGTGCCGGCGATCGCCTTCAGCGCGCGGCCGCGCGACAGCGAGAAATTGTTCTCATTCAGCCATGACGGCAGGGACTACGTGGCGAGTATGACGACGCTGCCGTCCGACTTTGGCAAGCGGTGGCAACTCTTCGTCGTGACGCCGCTCGGCGATTTCACGAGCGCATTCGACGAGCAGAACAAGCGGCTGGCCCTGTTTGGGGCGATCGCCATTCTGCTTCAGATCTGCATCATCTATTTCCTCTCCAGCGTCGTCTCGGCACCCCTGGAGCGGCTCGCGCTCAAGGTGACGAAGATCCAGAACTTCGAGGGCTACGACCTGCCGTCGTTGCAGTCCCCGATTCGCGAAGTCGAGGTCCTCGCCCGCGCCATCGACACGCTGGACTCGGCGGTGAAATCGTTTGCGGCCTTCGTGCCCGTCGGCCTCGTGCGCCAGCTGCTCGACTCCGACCAGAAGCTGGTGCTGGGCGGCCACAGCCGCTTTCTTACGATCTTCTTCTCCGACCTCGAAGCCTTCTCCACCATGTCTGAGGAAGTGCCCTCGCAGGAGCTTCTGTCGCGCGTGTCGGCCTATCTGGGCGTCGTGACCCATGCGGTCAACATGGAGCACGGCACGATCGACAAGTTCATCGGTGACGGCGTCATGGCCTTCTGGGGCGCACCGGCCCTGCTCGAAGACCATGCGCAGAGGTCCTGCTTCGCGGCGCTGCGTATCCGCGAAGGCATGAAGGAGCTGAACGCCGGCTGGGAGGCCGCCGGCGCCAAGCCGCTGAACGTCCGCATGGGCATCCACAGCGACGCCGTGCTGGTGGGCAATATCGGCTCCAAGGAGCGCATGAGTTACACCGTCATGGGCGACGGCGTGAACATCGCGGCGCGGCTGGAAGGCATCAACAAGGAATACGGCACGCGAATTTGCATCAGCCATACCGTCTTCAAGGAGGCGGGCGAGCGGCTTTGCGTGCGGCCGGTCGACGATGTCACCGTGAAGGGCCGCCGCTCGAAGGTGCCGATCTACGAACTGGTCGGTGCCTACGGGATCGGGCGTGAGTTCGAGCCGGACGAGGTGACGGTCCGCCTCTGCGACCTCACCCGCAAGGCCTACACCGCGCTGGTCGCCGAGGATTATGTTCTGGCGCTGTCGCGCTACCAAGAGATCGCGGCGGAGTATCCCGACGATCCGGTTGCGCGCACCATGGCGAAGCGGTTGGCGGCGATTGATCCTTCGCGTCTCGTGTCGCTGCAGATGTCGCGCTGATCGATGTTCGACGCCCGCAAGCCCTCTCCGGCGGTCGCGACGCTGCGGCCGAGCGAATACACGGCAGCATTGGTCCACGCGCTTCGTGCCGAACCCTCTCGCGTGCGCGGCGCCCGGGTGCTCGAGATCGGATGCGGCAGCGGCGTGGTCCTCGCCGTGCTGGGCGGCCTCGGCGCCGTCTCGCTTTGCGGCGTCGACATCGAGGACGATGCCGTTGCCACCGGCCAGGCGCTGCTGCGCGACCTCGGCCACGAAGCTGAAATCCACCGTGGCGACATGTGGCTTCCGGTGGCCGGCCGGCGCTTCGATCTGATCGTCGCCAACCTGCCGCACTTCCCGATGGACCATTTAGAGATATCCGGGCGGCTGTCGACCTGGAGTTCGGGAGGCATCGACGGCCGCGAGTTTCTCGATCCTTTGCTGGAAGGCCTGTCGGAGCATTTCACGGCCAATGGCCGCGCCATCATCACGCACAACGGCTTCGTCGACGTCGAGCGCTCGCGTCGGATCCTCGAACGGCACGGTCTCGCGATGCACATCGTGAGGACCGTGCTGGTCCACATTCCCAACGAGAAGATAGACCGGATGACATCCACGATCCTGCAGGCGGAGGAGGGTCGTTCCATCCATCGCTACGGGCCGCATGTTTTTGCCGACATGCACATCGTGGAGATCGCCGCGGCCGGGACGCGGGGCTGACATGGCGCTGCGTCGCGTTCTGATCATCGTGTTCGTGTGGCTCGTTACGCTGGCCGGCCTGCCGGTGCGCGCCGAGACCCCGGATGCGGCACTGGCGAAACTGGTCGACGAGGCGCGCGCCGCCGCCGCGGCCCCGGGCGCCTGCGAGCAACCCGGTCTCGACCGGCTGGTCCGCATCTTCTGTGATGGCAAGATCCGCGTCGGTGTGCGCGAATACTACCCGCTGTTCGGCACCCGCGAGGGCCAGGTCCGCTCTGGCTACGACGTCGACGTAGCCCGCGAGCTGGCCAGGCATCTCAGCGTCGAGCCTGTGTTCACGCGCGTCAACGCCGCGAGCCGCATTCCCCTTCTCGCCGACGACAAGATCGACCTCACCATCGCGACCATGGGCCACAATACCCAGCGCGACAGCCAGGTTCGTTTCATCCGCCCGCACTATTATCGGTCGGAGACGATCATCGTCGGACCGAAGGGGCTCACGATCAAGGACTGGCCCGACGTCGCCAGTCGTACGATCTGCGTCACCATCGGCAATGGCTCCAACGCCCAGATCGTCTCGCACAATGCCCGCCTGATGCTGTTCGACGAGGCGGGCGTACTGCCGGACAAACTGCGCGACGAGACCTGCGTGCTGGCGGCTCAGGACGACAGCTTCTTCGACTACTACTTCACCGAACCTGGTTTCGCGCAGGCCTACGACAAGAAGTTCGGCTTCGCCCAGCTGCCTTGGGGCATGGCGGTGGCGCTGACCGGCAGCGATCGCCTCGCCCGGGCGCTCGACCTGACGAGCCAGATCTTCCATCGCGACGGTGTTTTCCTAGACGTTGCGGCGCGGAATCGCATCGGTCTCGGTTTCCTCGAGAGCCAGCGTGCGGTCTGGAACCGGTCCAACTGCAACACCGCCACCGGCAATGCCGACCCGGCCTGCGTCCTGCCGGCACTGAGCGCGGCGTTGCAGCCCACGCCCTTTGCCGCCCAGGTGACGGCGTTCGAGACCTGGCTGGAGAAGAACACCGGCATCGCCCTGCAATTGCCGATGTTCAAGACCGTGCCGGCCTGGCAGTTGTTCAAGGCCGGAATCGTCAATTCATTGATCCTCGTGGCCGGCGCGCTCGTGGCGACCCTGCTGTTCGCCACGGTGCTGGGCGCGTTGCAGAGTTCGCGGTCGCTTTTGCTGCGCTGGCCCGCCCGGGCGCTCGCCCTCGTCCTGCAATCCTCGCCGGTCGTGCTGACGCTCGTCATGTCTGCGGCCGTGGCGCTGGCGCTCTTTCCCTATTCCTCGGCCGTCGCGATCGGTGCGGCCATCGTGGCGCTCGGCTTGATGAACGGTGCCAATGCGGGGCAGGCCATCGCCGAGGCGATGCAAACGCTGCGGACCGAGCGGGGAGGGCTGCCGGCGCCGACCGTCGAGCTTTTCGGCCGTGCGGTCAGCCGCTCGGCGACGCAGATCGTGTCCTTCCTCGTCAATGCCGCCAAGGGAACGCCGATCGCGAGCTTCATCGGCGCGCCCGAGCTTCTGGGCGCGCTCACCGACATCACCTCCTTCGCCAGCGGACGAATCACCACCTATTCGATGCTGCTCGTCTTCTATGTCGTGGTGGTGATCGTCGTGGTCTGGCTGTGCGACAGGCTGCGGGTCTGGCTCGAGCGCCGGCAGATGGTGGCGGCATGAGCCGGATTTCATCCGATTTCGTGCCGCAGCTCCTCGCGGGCATGGTGGTCAATTTCCAAATCGCAGCCATCGCCTTGCTGGTCGGCATGGCCGTCGGCGGCCTGCTGACCTTGGCCAAGCTGGCGGGCGGCGTGCGCGGTGCGGTCGCCACGACCCTGATCGGCCTGATGAGAGCGGCGCCGACCTTCGTGGTCATGTTCTTCCTGCTTAACATCATCCCGTCCGATGCGACGCTGTTCGGTGTTCACGTCGCGCCGTCGGGCATCATGACCGTCGCGCTGTCGCTGGTGCCCTATGCCGCGGCCTATGTCGCCGACAATGGCGGCGAGGCGTTGCGGCAGCTGAGGGACGGCTCGCCGCTGGGGGCACTCCTCTTCCTCCCCAACGTGACACGCGCCTTCTTCGTGCTGGTCATGTCCTCGAGTGCCGGCGCCGCCATCGGCGTTCCCGAGGGGATCGCCGTCATCCTGCGCGAGGCCGAGCTGATGCCAACGCTCGGCGACAAGATGGTCCTGTTCGCGATCGGCATCCTCTGTTTCGGGGTCACCCTGCAGGTGGGGTTCGCGCTGATGCGTCTGCTGCAGCGCCATCTCAGCCGCCGTGCAGTAGGCGACGATCCGGCCGTCTAAACCTTCAAATATCTCCAGAGTTCCTGACTGAACAACGCACCATGCTCGCTTGTTCAGAGGACCTATGGCACGCAAAATACGAACAAACCGCCACCTTATAAGCTCTACAATGCAGGGACAGATTCTATGCAACGCAATCTGTTCACCTATATTTGGCGGCACAGCCGACCCGAGCAGCTCGTGATCCTGGGCCTTGTGGTGCTGTCGCAGCTTTTCTACTTCCTGTCGCTTACCGTGCCCAAGTCGGTGATCAACAACGGCATTCAGGGCAACGCCTTCAAGGACAGCAAGACCATCCCGTTCCTGGTCTGGGAGCTCGACCTGTCGGCTATCCTGCCCGGCAAGGTGATCCGCTTCTTCGACGGCTTCCAGGTCGACCAGCTCCAGTATCTCGTGGTGATGAGCTTCGTCTTCCTGGGGGCCGTCGTCATCAACGGCCTGTTCAAGAAGACGATCAACACCCAGAAGGGCCGTATGGGCGAGCGCATGCTGCGCCGCCTGCGCTACGAACTCTACGACCGCATCCTGCGGTTTCCGCCGGCCCATTTTCGCAAAGTGAAGCAGGCCGAGCTCGCCACCATGGTCAAGGACGAGGTCGAGCCGCTGGGTGGCTTCATCGGCGACGCCTTCGTGGCGCCGATGTTCCTGGGCGGCCAGGCGCTGACGGCCATCATCTTCATCATGCTGCAGAACTGGCTGCTTGGCATCGTCGTCATCGTGCTGCTGGGCGTGCAGATGGCGATCATCCCGCGACTGCGCAAGCCGGTGCTGGCGCTCGGCCGGCAACGCCAGCTCTCGGCCAGGCTGCTCGCTGGCCGCATCGCCGAGACCGCCGACGGCGTCCACGAGATACATGTCCATGGCGCCGCCAACTACGAGCGTGCCGACATCTCCGAGCGGCTGGGTCGCATCTTCAAGATCCGCTTCGACCTCTATCAGAAGAAGTTCGTCGCCAAGTTCTGGAACAACTTCCTGTCGCAGGCGACGCCGTTCGCGATCTACCTGATCGGCGGCTATTTCGCGATCACCGGCCAGATGGACGTGGGTGCCGTGGTCGGCGTCCTGCTCGCCTACAAGGACCTGCCGTCGCCGATCAAGGAGCTGATCGATTGGGACCAGCAGCGCCAGGACGTGCAGATCAAGTACGAACAGGTGATCGACCAGTTCCAGCCCGAGGGCATGATGCCGCCGGAGCTGCAGGCGATCCCCGACGGCCCGCCGCCGCCGCTCGGCAACGAGCTTGCGCTGGCCGGCGTCACCTTCTCCGAGGATGGACGGGTGAAGCTCCTCGACAGCGTTTCGCTTTCCGTGCCCACAGGGCTGCGGCTGGCGGTGATCGGCAGCGCGGGCTCGGGCAAGGATGTGCTGGGCCAGATGCTGGCCCGCCTGGTGCTGCCGACAGGCGGCTCGGTCCGGCTCGACGGCAAGGACTTCTTCCAGGTGCCCGAGTACCTGCTGGGCGCTCGCACCGCCTATGTCGGCCAGGACACCTATCT
>CAIYWM010000034.1 GCA_903929895.1 uncultured Alphaproteobacteria bacterium | reverse complement strand
TGCCTGACGCACGACGACCGGCTGGGATACGCGCCCAGACAGGGCTTTCGCTGGAACGGAGCAGGTGGCTGGACGGTGGCGATCGATGCCGACAGGTTGCGGACCTGCGGCGATGCGCCGGGAGTGGGGACGCAACAAGCCCTGGATCGTCTTCGGGGCCGGCTAGCCCGAGATCGCAGGCATCTGCCGGCTGATCTTCCGTCACCCCAACGAGCTGGCGGAGGACGAAACGATCGACAGTGACCGCGAGGGACGGACAGCCGACGAGGCCTCGCGACTGGGGACACCCGGCGAGTCTGCGGCTGCGCGAGGCGGTCAGGGGGTGACCGCGCTTGCAAGGAAGCGACCGGATTTGCCCCCCTTCCTCAACCATGTCCCTTCTGGTGAGCGATGCAGATCCATCATCCTCGGCAGCCGAGAGCATCATGGCCCGCGGCCGTGCAGGCCAGCTCTAGCCGTTAGCCGCCCTGTTCCCGTCTCAAGGCCTCGCGTCGGAGCATGGCGCGCCATTCGGCGGGGGACACGCACTTGTGCGCGTGGACGCCGAGCTTGCGCTCGATGGCCTCGCGCTCATCGGACACATAGCGGTCCTTGCTGGTGGCCGGGAGAGCCCAGGCCCAGCCGGCGGAGACCATCTTCTCCTGCAGGTCGTCGTCGCCGGCGAAGCACTGCGCCACTGGCGGGTTGGTCTTGCGCTCGGTGTCGACCAGGCGGCAGGTCACCGGACGCCCGGCGATGAACTCCTCGAGCGCCTTGCGGGCCAGCGCGCCGGCGCGCCAGTGACCGTCGTCACAGGTCTGGCTGCGCTCCGGGGCATCGATGCCGAACAGGCGGACGGTCTGCGGCCCGAATCGCACCGTGTCGCCGTCGACCACAGTGAAGCGCGGCTTCGGCGCGGGCTGCACCACGGTGTCGTCGTCCGAGGACTGGGCGGCAGCGCCGGCTGTCACCATCAGCGCAGCGACGACAACGATCGGCCAGGAGAGAGTTTTCAAAGGGTAACCTTGCGACGGCGTTTCCACGCCACTCTACGTCATTTGCTTCTCGCCCCAAAGCCGGCCCGCAGCAACGCGTCGGCCATCGCGTTGCCCGGGGTGGCGGGCTTGGCGGCCTGTACGCGGGCCTGGTCTCGCCGGGACGCGCCGCCGCCGCCGTCGCTGCGGCCGGAGCGTGCGGACTGGCTGCCCGCCTGGTCGTCGAGGCGCAAGGTCAGGCTGATGCGCTTGCGCGGCTTGTCGACCTCCAGGACCTTCACGCGCACGATGTCGCCCGGCTTCACGACGCTGCGCGGGTCCTTCACGAAGCTGTTCGACATCGCCGAGACATGCACCAAGCCGTCCTGATGGACGCCGACATCGACGAACGCGCCGAAGGCCGCGACGTTGGTGACGACACCCTCCAGAACCATGCCTGGCTCCAGGTCGTTCAGCGTCTCGACGCCGGCCTTGAACTCCGCCGTCTTGAAGGCCGGACGCGGATCGCGCCCCGGCTTCTCGAGCTCGCGCAGGATGTCGGTCACCGTCGGCAGGCCGAACTTCTCGTCGACGAAGGACGCCGGCGAGAGCGCGCGCAGGGCAGGAGCGTTGCCGAGCAGGGCGTCGATGCGGCTCTTGGTGGCCGAGATGATCCGGTGCACCACCGGATAGGATTCGGGATGCACAGCCGAGGCGTCGAGCGGATCGTCGCCCCCGGGGATGCGCAGGAAGCCGGCGCACTGTTCGAACGCCTTCGGTCCGAGCCGCGGCACGTCCTTCAGCGCCTTGCGTGAGCGGAAGGCGCCATGCGTGTCACGATGGGAGACGATGCCCTGCGCCAGTCCGGGGCCGATACCGGAGACGCGGGCCAGCAGCGGGGCCGACGCTGTATTGAGATCCACGCCAACACCGTTCACGCAGTCCTCGACGACGGCATCGAGCGACTTCGACAGCTTGAACTCGCTGAGATCGTGCTGGTACTGGCCGACTCCGATCGACTTGGGATCGATCTTCACCAATTCCGCCAGCGGATCCTGCAGCCGGCGGGCGATCGAGACGGCGCCGCGCAAGGTCACGTCGAGTTCCGGGAGTTCCTCCGACGCATAGGCCGATGCCGAATAGACCGACGCGCCGGCCTCCGACACCACGATCTTCTGCAGCTTGATCTCCGCCAGCCCCTTCAGCAGCTCGATCGCCAGCTTGTCGGTCTCGCGCGAGGCGGTGCCGTTGCCAATCGCGATCAGCTCGACCTTATGCTCGCGGACGAGCCGCGCCAGGATGGCGAGCGACTCGTCCCAGCGGCGCTGCGGCTCATGCGGGTAGATCGTGCTGGTCGCCACGACCTTGCCGGTGGCGTCGACCACCGCGACCTTCACGCCCGACCGGAAGCCGGGATCGAGTCCCAGTGTTGCCCGGGCGCCGGCGGGGGCCGCGAGCAGCAGGTCGCGCAGGTTGGAGGCGAAGACCCGAACCGCTTCTTCCTCCGCCGCCGTCCACAGGCGCAGGCGGAGGTCGATCGACAGCATGATCGTGATCTTGGTGCGCCACGCCCAGCGTACGGTCTCGGTCAGCCACTTGTCGCCCGGCCGTCCCTGGTCGGAGATGGCGTAGGCCCGCATGATGCGCAGTTCGTAGGCGCTGGGGATGGCCTGGCTGGCGGGCGGACGCGTCGCAGGATCGTCCGGCTCGACCGTTAGGCCGAGAATCTCCTCGCGCTCCCCACGACACAGCGCCAGCACGCGATGGGACGGCATCTTGGCGAGTAGTTCCGAGAAATCGAAATAGTCGCTGAACTTGGCGCCGGCTTCCTGCTTGCCCTCGCGCACCTTGGAAATGAGACGCCCGTTGCCCCAGAACTCCTCGCGCAGCGCGCCGATCAGGTCGGCATTCTCGGCGAAGCGCTCGACCAGGATCGCGCGCGCACCCTCGAGCGCCGCTGCGGCCGTGGCGACGTTCTTGTCCGCCGAGACAAACGGTTCCGCCCGAACCAAAGGCTCGACGGTCGGATCGTTGAGCAGCAGGTCGGCAAGCGCCTCCAGCCCGGCTTCCTTGGCAATTTCCGCCTTGGTGCGGCGCTTGGGCTTGTAGGGCAGGTAGATGTCCTCAAGACGGCTCTTGCTGTCGGCTGCCAGGATCGCGGCTTCGAGTTTCGCATCGAGCTTTCCCTGGTCGCGCACGGAGTCGAGGATCACCTTCCGTCGCGCTTCCAACTCGCGCAGGTAGCCCAGCCGCTCCTCGAGCGTGCGCAGCTGCGCATCATCCAGCGACCCGGTGACCTCCTTGCGGTAGCGCGCGATGAAGGGGACGGTCGCGCCGCCGTCGAGCAGCTCGACGGCGGCCTGGACCTGCTGCTCCCTGACCCCGGGTTCTTCGGCAATA
>CAIYWM010000033.1 GCA_903929895.1 uncultured Alphaproteobacteria bacterium | reverse complement strand
GCAGAGCCTGATTGAGCACAAGCTCGCGCCGAACCTGAACCTGCGCAACCAGACCGAGTTCGTCTGGGTGAACACGGCCGTGCGGGAAACGTCCGGCGGGTTCGTCGGCACGCTCGGCGCCAACGGTGGGTTCGTGGCGGCGCCGCGCGGCCCGAACAACATCCCCTATAGTGCGGCCCCGCTCGGGAACCTGTGGATCCGCCAGCTCAGCCGTGACCGGAACATCAACGACATCACGGTCGAGAACCAGACCGAGGTGCTGGCCAAGTTCGCCACCGGACCCGTCGGCCACACACTGTTGATGGGCATCGATCTCAACTACGAATCCTACACGAACAAGCAATCCAGCCGTACCGGCACATGCAACGGCATCGCTCTGCCGGCCGGATCCGTCGGCTGCACCCCGGCCGGCTACACCGTCGGAGCGAACACGCCCGGTAACGTCGCATCCGTGCCGGGCAACTATGCCTCCTCGCAGGCCTGGGGCGCCGGCTTCTACTTCAACGACACGGTCCAGCTCCTGCCGGAGGTAAAGGTCGTCGGCGGTCTGCGCTGGGACTACTATTCAGCAACGATCGGCAACTCCCTCAACAGCGCCAACACGGCCGGAAGCACCCAGGTCCCGTTTCTGTACCAGGCCGACAGTTTCCTCAGCGTCCGAGCGGGTGTCATCTACGAGCCGACACCAGCGCAGTCTTACTACGTTTCGTACAGCACCTCGTTCAACCCATCTCTCGAGCAGCTCACCTCGACGACCGGCACGTCGAACCTGCCGCCGGAAAACAACAAGGGCGTGGAGGCGGGCGTCAAATACGAGCTGCTGAACGCCAACCTGTCGCTCAATGCGGCGGTCTTCTCGATCGTCAAGAACAACGCGCGCACGGCCAATCCGGACGGTAGCTACTCGCCGACAGGAAACGTGCAAGTCAGCGGCGGCCGCGTCGGCTTCTCCGGTCGCATCACGCCGGAATGGCAGGTGTTCGGCGGCTACGCCTATCTCAACGGCGTCATCCTGCAGGGGTTGAGCTACCAGAACGGCATCGGCAACACGACCGGCAAGGTGCCGCTCAACACACCGAGAGACTCGGCAAACCTCTGGACGACCTACACGATCAAGGAAACCTACGAGATCGGCGGCGGCTTCTTCTATGTCGGGCAGCGCTACGCCAACAACGCTAACACCGTGGTCGTGCCGGCCTACACCCGGTTCGATCTGACGGCGGCCTACAAGCAGCCGACCTACGACGTGCGCCTCAACGTCTACAATCTGTTCAACTCGGTCTACTACGACGGCGTCATCGCCTCGGACGGCGGGCGTGCGGTCATGGGGGCCGGCACGACGGGCATGATCACGTTGAACTACCGCCTGTGAAGACGGAAGCCGCCGCCCGTCATGCTCGTCTGTGTTCCCCATGTCCTAGACGCGGCGCAGCTCGTCAGCCTGCGCGAGCGTCTGGAGCGTTCCAATGCCTGGGTCGACGGTCGCGTGACCGCCGGCTACCAGGGGGCGCCCGTCAAGTTCAACCAGCAGATCGACGAGCGGTCCGAGACGGCGATCGCGTGCCAGCGCATCGTCGGCGCGGCGCTGGAGGTCCATCCGATCTTCATCAGCGCCGTTCTGCCGAACGAGATCTATCCTCCGATGTTCAACCGCTACGGCGAGGGCATGCGATTCGGCGCGCATGTCGACGGCAGCGTGCGCATTCATCCGCACAACGGGCGCAAGCTGCGCACCGATGTCTCGGCGACGCTGTTCCTCAGCAATCCCGAGGACTACGACGGCGGCGAGCTGCTGATCGAGGACACCTACGGCCAGCACAGAGTCAAGCTGGCGGCCGGCGACATGGTCGTCTATCCCGCGACCAGCCTGCACTCGGTGGCGCCGATCACGCGCGGGGTGCGGATGGCCTGTTTCTTCTGGACGCAGAGCCTGATCCGCGACGACATGCAGCGATCCCTGCTGCATGACATGGACAACGCCATCCAGCGCCTGAACGAGACCAACGCGGACGAGGCGGCCCGCCGGTCGCTGATCGGCTGCTACCACAATCTGGTGCGGCAATGGAGCGACACCTGATGACCGTCGCCGCCACCGCGGCCGGAAGGGGCGGCCCAATGCCGCTGCCGTGGGTCCTGTTGATCGACACGCCGGCCCGCAGCATGATTATCGTGTCGGTCAGCGCAGTGATCCTCTGGTGGAAAAGCCACCGCAAGTGCGCGGGCGGCATTGCGATTTTCGCCGTCTCCGTCGCCGCCACGGGGGCATTGGCCGTTAGCCCGCTCCACGTGTAGGAGCGATGTCAGTGGTAGAATCCGTGTCTCCGAACCCGCCCTTCGTGCAGCCCGGCCCGCCGGGACCGTCTTGTGAACCGCTCTCGACCGCGGCGCGCCGGGGCATCCTCGCGCTGGTGATCTTCTTCCACGTGGGGGGAGGCTGGGCGTTGACGCAGGTCGAGCCGGTGAAGCTGGTGGTGGGCGACATCGCGCCGATGGAGGTGCGGATGGTGCCGGCGGCAGAGCCGGCCCAGATCGAGATCGAGGAGGCGGAGCCGCCGCCGCCGGTCGAGCTGAAGCCGCCGCCGCCGGAGCTGGCGGCAATCGTCGAGCCGCCGCCGCCCGACCTGCCGCCGCCGGAGTTCCCGCTGGCCAGGATCGAGCTGCCGCCACCCGACGAACCGCCGCCGCCGGAGATCCCGCCGCCGGAGAAGAGGGTGGAGCCCAAGCCCAAGCCGCCGGAACCGAAGCCGGTGCAGAGGACGCCGCAGCCGGCACGGCCCGCCGCACCGGTCGAGGCCGGGCCGCAACAGGCCGCGCCCGTGGCGCCGGCCGCGCCGCGCACGGTGCAGGCCTCGCAGCTGGGCTGGCTGGTGCAGCCCAATCCGGCCTATCCGACGCGCGCGCGGCGGGCGGGCGAGCAGGGCACGGCGACGATCCGCGTGCTGGTCGACGTGACCGGCCGGCCGGCCCAGGTCTCGCTGGCGGCGTCCTCGGGCCATGCCGATCTCGACCAGGCGGCGCTGAGCGCGGTCCGGGCGGCGCAGTTCCGGCCCTATATGGAAGGCGGCCTGGCGCAGGCGGTCTGGGTCCACGTTCCGATCAAATTCGTGTTGCAGTAGGAGAGCATGTGATGGGCGACGCATCGGCCCTGGGCTTCGGTCATTTTCTCGCGCAGGCGGACATCGTCGCGAAGGTCCTGCTGGGCGTGCTGGCGGTGATGTCGGCAATCTCCTGGTACCTGATCATCTACAAAGGGATCGGCCAGGTCATCCGGCAGAAGCGTAGCCGCCGGTTCCTGAACTTCTTCTGGAGCGCCACCTCGCTCGAGCAGGTGCAGAACGAGCTCAGCGTCCACGGGGCGCAGGAGCCGTTCGGCCATCTCACCGCGCACTCGCTGCATGCGCAGGCGCACCACGCGAAGTTCGGCGCGGCCAAGCTCGAGGAGGCGGGCAGCGAGACCGAGTTCCTGACGCGCACGATCAAGAAGGTGCTCGACGAGGAGACGACCTCGCTGGAGAACGGGCTCACCATGCTGGCGACGATCGGCGCCACGGCACCGTTCGTGGGCCTGTTCGGCACGGTGTGGGGCGTCTATCACGCGCTGGTGGCGATCGGCATGTCGGGGTCGGGCATGCTCGACAAGGTGGCGGGCCCGGTGGGCGAGGCGCTGATCATGACCGGCATCGGCCTCGCGGTCGCCCTGCCGGCGGTCATGGGCTACAACTGGCTGACCCGCTCCAACCGCGTGCTGACGGCGAAGCTCGACGCCTTCGCCTTCGAGCTGCTGACCTTCCTGTCGATGGGCCGCGCGCTGCAGGCCGGCCGCAAGCCGGGCGCCGTGCCGCTCGCGGCCGTGAACTGAGGGAGACGGGCAATGGCATTCGGAAGCTTCGAACGCAAGACCTCGTCCCAGCCGATGGCCGAGATCAACATGGTGCCGCTGATCGACGTGGTGCTGGTGCTGCTGGTCATCTTCATCGTGACGGCGCCGCTGCTGACCAACGTGGTCAAGCTCGACCTGCCCAAGGCGACGGCCAACGCCGACCTGCAGAAGCCCGAGAAGATCGAGTTCGCGATCGACGCCCAGGGCGCGCTGCACTGGGGCGGCGAGCGGCTGACCCGCGAGGAGGCGCAGGAGAAGTTCGCCGAGGCCGGTCGCAAGCGGCCGCAGCCCGAGGTCTATCTCCGCGCCGACGCCACCGTGCCCTACCGCTACGTAATGGAGACGCTCGCCGACGCCTCCAAGAGCGGCCTCTCCAAGATCGCCTTCGTCAGCGAGCCGGCACGATGACGACGATCCCCACGACCGAGGCCATCGCACCGGACGCGCCGCCGTCGCGCATCCGGCTGTATGCCACGCTGTGGCGCTGGCACTTCCTCGCGGCGCTGCTCGTCATCCCCTTCGTGCTCTGGCAGAGCACGACCGGCACGCTCTACCTCTGGGCCGAATGGTGGATCGACAACCGCCATCCCGAGCTGCGCTTCGTGACACCCGCGGCCGAGACGACTCCGCCGAGCGCCCAGCTGGCCGCGGCGCTGGCGGCTGCACCGCAGACCTATACCGCCCGGCATTCCGGCGGACACGGCCATGGCGGCGGCGGTAACGCGCACCACTCCGCACCCGACCGCGGACCACCAGTGCAGGAGATCATCCTGCCGAACGACCCCGGCCGCAGCACGACGGTGATTCTGCTCGACGAGCAGGGACTCCCCTACCCGATCTTCGTCGATCCCCGCGACGCGCGGGTACTGGGCTCGCTCTCCAGCGTGGAGTGGCTGCCGGGCCTGTCGCGGGCGCTGCATGGTGGCTGGCCGCTCGGCAAGCCTGGAAGCTGGCTGCTCGAGTTGGCGGACGGCTGGGCGATCTTCATGATCGTGTCCGGTCTCTATCTCTGGTGGCCGCGCCATCGCGGCTTCCTCGCCTCGCTGTGGCCACGCTTCGACCGCGGCGCCCGCCTCATGATGCGCGACCTGCACGCCATCGTCGCCGTCCTCTTCTCGGCGGTCTTCCTGTTCTTCCTCGTGAGCGCGCTGCCCTGGACGTCGTTCTGGGGCGGCGAGGTGCTCTCGCGCGTCCAGGCGGCGCTCGGCCAGAAGGGCACGGCGGGCTTCTCGCCGGGTGGGGCGCCGGCGGCCCAGATGGCGTCGATCATGGGACCGATCGACGAACTCGTGGCCCAGGCGCGCAGCCGCGGCTTCACCCAGAGCCTGAGCGTGCGCCTCGCGCCGTGGCCGGGCGCTCCGCTCTATCTCGGCAACCGCGACGGACCGCCCTCCTCCGACCGCGTCCTGCTGGCCGACCCGAAGACCGGACCGGTGACGCGCGACACATTGCGCACCGATCAACCGCTGATCCCGCGGATGGTGGGCTTCGGCATCCACGTCCACCAAGGTGACTTCGGCGCGTGGAACCTCTGGCTCAACACCGCCTTTGCCCTGTCGCTGGTCTGGCTCACGATCAGTGGCGTGGCCTCGTGGTGGCTGCGCCGTCCCTCCCGTAGCCTTGGAATCCCTCGCAAAGTCGAGCTTCGCTGGCCACGCGGCATGATCGTCGCCGCGACGGTCATGTGCGTGCTGATGCCGATCTTCGGCGCCTCCGTCCTGCTGCTTGCCGGCCTCGAGAAGCTGTTCGCGCGCCGGCGCCCGATCCCCCCACTGGAGAGTACCTCGACATGACCAACCGCAGACTGATCATGGCCTTGCTGTCGGCCCTCCCCCTCGCCTACACCTTCGCCTCGCCTGCCCTGGCGCACGACTACAAGCTGGGCGCGCTGCAGATCGATCACCCGTGGACGCGGGCAACCGCGCCGACGGCCAAGGCGGGCGGCGGCTTCCTCACCATCGTCAACAAGGGCACCACGCCGGACCGGCTGATCGCCGCCCGCAGTGCGGCATCGATGAAGGTCGAGGTCCACGAGATGAAGATGGACGGCAGCATCATGCGCATGCGGGAGGTCGAAGGCGGCCTGGAAATCCCTGCCGGCGCGACGGTGACGCTGAAACCGGGCGGCTTCCACATCATGTTCATGGAACTCAAGGAACCGCTGGCCAAGGGTGGCAAAGTCCCCGTCACCCTGGTCTTCGAGAAGGCCGGAAGCATCGATGTCGACTTCAAGATCGAGGCTGCAGGTGCGGCCGCGTCCCATCATTGAAGGCAAAGCAGAAGAGACTTTCTTCGACCGGGCGCGGCTTCAGTCGAAGCCGACGTACCTCACGAACTCGTCGGCCGGCGTGCGTTCGGAGCGGACGGCGTTGGCGGCGAAGGACTCGTCGGGATAGCCCAGCGCCACGCAGGTCATGATCGCCTCGTCGTCGGGTATGTTCGCGACCTCGCGCACGATGTCGGAGCGGGCGATGCCCTGCCCGTTCACCACGGCACCGATGCCGCGATCCCAGGCCGCCAGCACGATGCCGTAGCACAGGGCGCCGAGGTCGAAATGGCAGGTGGCGCCTGGATCGAGCACGCGATCGTAGGTCAGCACCAGCGAGACCGGCGCGTCGAACTGGCGGAAGCCGCGCATCACCCAGTCCTGGCGCATCGCCTTGTCGTCGCGCGCGATGCCCATGGCGGCGAACAGCTGCTTGGCGATGTCGACCTGGCGCTGGCGATGGGCGCCCTCGTAGGGACCGTGGGTGAAGATATCCCGCTTCGAGGGCTTGCCTGCCGCCATCTCCTCCATGTTGCGGCGGCGCACCTCGTCGAGCGGAGCGCCGGTGAGGACATGCACGTGCCACGGCTGGCTGTTCATCGACGAGGGCGCGCGCTTCGCGTCCTCGATGATCGCCGCGACCACCGATTTCGGCACCGGCGTCTTCGCGAAACCGCGGGTGCTGCGGCGACTGTGCACCAGCTTCTGAAAGTCCATTTCGTCTCCACATTCACTATCCTGAGGCAGGATAGCAGGCGCATCGTGTTCGTGAACCGCGCGCACCCCGCCGGTTGCGCGCGGCGGCTGGTTGCGGGGACCTGCCCGGCCTCGAGCCAGAGGACCGTACGCGTTGACTCCCTATTTTGCCGCTGGGTAGTGTCCATCGAGGCACTGCAACCGATGGCCGCGTGGGGGAGCGAATGAAGAGGCGATCATTTCTGGCGCTTGGGAGCGCCTGTGCATTGTGCGGTTGTGCCGGCGCGGTGCATCAGCTCCCGCAGGTCAGCGACAGCCATCTGAGCCTCGCCCAAAGTGAAGTTCAGGGCGCCGGAGGACCGCCGCCGCGCAGGGTGCTGACGGACGAACAGGTGGACGAGATCATGCGCTCCGCCCTCGCCCGCATCCGGCCACCGGCCGACCTGATGTGCCGCGAGATGAATGTCGGCGTCTGCGACTGGCGCTTCACGGGATCGGCGAACCGGTCGATGAATGCCGGCGCGGGCGCCAATGGCCTGATCTTCGTCAATCGCGGCGTCGTCGAGTATGCTTCGAACGAGGAGGAAGTCTGCCTCGTGTTCGCGCACGAGATCGGCCACCAGGCGGCGAATCACATCGCCACCAGCCAGCGCAACCAGATGACGGGCGCGCTGATCGGCGCAATCCTGCTGGGCGCGGCCGGCGCGGCTGCCTCCTATCGCAGCCCTTATGCCGGCCAGGTGACGCGTTCGGCGATGGATACCGGTGCCAACCTCGGCGGCGCGGTCGGGCGCATCTCCTTCTCCAAGGAGCAGGAGCGCGAAGCCGACTATCTGGCAGCGGTGATCCTCTATCGCTCGAACGTCGACCTCGACAAGGCGCGCGGCATGCTGGTCACCCTGGCCCGTTCGTCGGGACGCCGCGACACCGGCATGCTCGACACCCATCCGGCCGGCCCCGACCGACTCGCGAGCTGGGACCGCGCCGTCGCCGAGATCCGTGCATCGCAGGGGGCGTTGCCGGCCCGCGCATGAACTGCCCCCGCAAAGACGGCACGGGATCACGAACTTTATCGGGATGTGAACGCCCTAGGCGTCTTCGTCTTCGCCTTCCACGTCCCTGATCGAAATCGCGTCGGCAAAGCGCTTGGCGACGGCGGGAAGGCCAGCCTCCTCGGCCGCACGCAGGCCCTCGCGGTTGGCGTCAAGGCGCGCGAAGTCCTCCGCCGGCGCAGCGGCCAAGGCTCGCTGGATGAGGTCGATGGCCTCGATGTACTTCTTCTGGCCACGCAGGGCGGCCGAAACCCTGATGGCGTCCTCCAGGCTGCTCATGATCGTTCCTCCCGATGCGAGGTGTGAACGGCGCCAGCACAGGGAAGTTGCCGGGCCAGGGTAACCTGCCGAACCAATCATGGACCCTTGCCCCACAAGAAGTCCCGTGCCCCCTCTACCCCGAGCAGAAGGCGCAACGCATGCGATGCAGGGCACGGCTCGCGGGGTCCCTCAAGCCCACAAGCCGCGCCCGGCGACGCCGCCGCTCTGCTGAGACGCCTGAGACCCGACTAGAGCTGCGGGAACAGCCGCGGCCCCCGCGTGTAGGGGACCACCACCGCCCCAGGACTGCCGTTGACCATCTGGTCGACCGTCTCGACCAGTGCGCGCGGCGATACCGGCTTCGTGATCAGCGGTCGCAGCGCGAGTTCCTGCGGCAAGCAGCTCGCGTCGTCGGCAATCACCGCGAACGGCACCTGCTCCGCGGCCAGCCAGTCGGCAACGGCCAAGGGCGCACTGCGGCGGGAGTCCGCGTCGATCACCGCCGCATCGAGGCGACCGCTTCTCACCAGCCGTTCCACCTCGCTCTGTCTGCCGGCGGGGCCGACGATGCGGTAGCCGGCATCGCGCAGGTGCTTCTGCATTTCGAGCGCCAGCGGGACCTGGTCCTCAACGATCAGGATACGGCCACGCGGGGGCCGGTCGATCGTTCCGGCATATCCGTGAGGCGGGTGTACGTCAGCGACGCCGGGCTGGGCGTCCGGATCTGAAGGCCATTCAGGCCGGTAGGCTGCCGACCTTGCGATCATGACGAACCTCCTAAATGTAGCGGATGGAAGGAAGGGAAATGCCCGCCGCGCGGGCGGCGAACGCTCGTCCCCGTGTCGGACCCCGCGCCTACTGCTTCGAAAGTAACGGCGTGGAGCCCGCTTCGATGCGGATGGCGCGGGCCTTCTTCTCCTCCGGGATTTCGCGCCGGAGCGCGATCGTCAGAAGGCCGTTCGCCAGGCCGGCCCCAACCACCTTCACGTGGTCGGCGAGTTGGAAGCGGCGCTCGAACTCTCGCGCCGCGATGCCGCGATACAGATACTCCTTCTCTTCGGCGCCGGGCTGGGACTTGCCGGTCACGAGGAGCTCCTCCTCCTTCTGGGTGATGCTGAGCTCAGCCTCCGAGAAGCCCGCCACGGCCATGACGATGCGGTAGGTATCGTCGCCGGCCTTCTCGATATTGTAGGGCGGATAGCCCTGGGAGCCCTGACTCACCACGGAATCGAGCATGTGGAACACCCGGTCGAAGCCGACCGTGTCACGGTAGAAGGGCGAAAAATCGAAAGCGGTACGCATGTTCATCCTCCACTCCTGAGCGATGTGCTTGCGAAGCGGTCCCCCGAAGGGCGACCGGCAGACGATCTAGGCACGGCTCGACGTGCTTCAAGCCGTCGCCTTTAGATTTTTTTGCTGTCGGTCCCGGACGACAGACCGGAGATCAGGGGGCTGAGACGATAATCAGCACCGAGATCGGGCGCACCTGCGCGCCGAACGGTCCGACCACCGCGCGCAGGGACCCCACCGGATCGCGCAGGTCGTAGAAGCCGGAGAGGCGCTGGCGCAGGAGATTGCCGTCGGTCACGACGATCCAGCCGCCATGGTAGCGGCGCAGATGGGAAATCGCCTCGCCGACGGTCGTCCCATCGGCGTGCAGCCTGTGGCGCCGCCAGGCCCCCGCCTCGCCAGGGGAGACGGGGCCCTGTTCGATCGTCCCATCGGCCCGGGCCACGAGCTGCTCGCCGGCCCCCAACTGCCGCACCACCGGTTCCATTTTTCCCTGCGCCGTTTCCGCAGGCGGCATCGTGGCCTCCACCGATCCCTGCTCGACCGCGACGGTGACGGCCTCTTCGGCGAGCCGGACGTTGAAGGCCGTTCCCGTGACGACGACCGACACGCCGCCGGCCTTCACCGTGAAGGGTCGCATGTCGCCGGGCTTCACGGTGAAGAACGCTTCCCCCGCACGAAGCTTCACCAGTCGGGCAGACTCGCTGAATTGCACGTCGAGGGCGCTAGCCGCTCCCAGCTCGACGAGCGACCCGTCCGGCAGATCGACGGTCCGGTGCTCGGCCGTCGTCGTCACGTGATCCACACCGAAGCCCATCACGTGTGGGGTCAGGTAAAAGGAAAGCGCCAGCACCACGAACAGCGACACGGCGACCATAGCCCAGCGCGGTCCGCGGGCCGGTCGCGACGAGTCGCGCCTGTTCGCCCGTGCGCGCCGTAGAAATTCCCTGTCCGGCCTGCCTGCCGTCATCTTCCACTCACCCGAACCAGCATCGACGTCGAACCCTGTCCCACCATGGGCGACCAGCCGGCGACTCTTTCCCGGCCCTCTTCTATTCCAGGATCAGGTGTCGGTCGATGACAACGCGAAGGCGGAGCGCTCACGCCGTCGAACCGGGCATTGTTGCGCTGACTTGGAATGCACTACTCTTCCCGAGTCCGAACCAGGGGCTAAGATGTCGACGAATCATGACCACGACCACGATCATCACCATGACCATGAGCACGGCTCCGAACTGTCGGAGATGCAGCTCCGCGTCCGGGCGCTGGAAACCATCCTGACCGAGAAGGGCTATGTCGATCCGGCCGCGCTCGATTCGATCATCGAGACCTATGAGACGAAGATCGGCCCGCATATCGGCGCGCAGGTGGTCGCGCGGGCCTGGACGGACCCCGGGTTCCGCGAAGCGCTGCTCGCCGACGCCAGCAAGGCGATCGCGCAGCTCGGCCTGCAGCAGAAGGTGGGCGACCACCTGATCGCCGTCGAGAACACCCCCTCCACGCACAACATGATCGTCTGCACCCTTTGCTCCTGCTACCCGTGGGACCTGCTGGGCCTGCCGCCGGCCTGGTACAAGTCCGCGCCCTACCGCTCCCGCACCGTCAAGGAGCCGCGCAAGGTGCTGGCCGATTTCGGCGTGGCACTGCCCGACGAGACGAAGGTGCGCGTCTGGGACTCCACGGCCGAGACGCGGTTCATCGTGCTGCCCATGCGGCCCGCCGCGACCGAAGGCTGGTCCGAAGAGAAGCTCGCCTCCCTCGTCACCCGCGATTCGATGATCGGCACCGGCTTTCCGAAGGCGGCGAACGAGGTAGCGGCATGAACGGCGTACACGACATGGGCGGCATGGACGGCTTCGGCATGGTCGCGCCCGATCCACATGAGGTGCCCTTCCATGCCGACTGGCAGGCCCGCTCGTTCGCGCTCAACCGGGTGATGGGCTCGGCCGGCGAATGGAACATCGACGTCGGCCGCTACTGGATCGAGACACTGCCGCCCGCCGTGTATCTCTCCTCCTCCTACTACAGGAAGTGGTTCCTGCGTCTCGAGCGCCTTTGCCTGGACCGCGGCCTGGTCTCCGAGGCTGAGCTGGCGAGCGGCCGTTCGAGCGGGCCGGGCCGGCCGCTGAAGCGCAAGCCGCTGTCGGGCCCGCAGGCCGGTGCCGCCGTGAGCCGCCCGAACCACGACCAGCCGCCCCGCGCGCCAGCCGTTTTCGCGGTCGGCCAGAAGGTGCGTGCCCGGAAGATCCATCCCCGCTCCCACACGCGACTGCCGCGCTTCGCCCGCGGCCATGTCGGCACGATCGAGCGCATCCAGGGCTGCCACACCTTTCCCGACGCGATGGTCGAGAAGGGCATCGAGCAGGGCGAATGGCTCTACACCGTGGTGTTCGACGGGCGGGAACTTTGGGGCCCCGACGCTGAGGACGGCACCAGCATTTCCATCGAGGCGTTCGAGCCCTACCTGGAGCCGGCGTGATGCCGTCGGAGATCGAGGCGGTTCGCGCGGCCCTGCGGACCGTTCCGGGCATCCCCTGCGCCGGCGAGGCGCCGGTCTTCGCCGAACCGTGGCAGGCGCAGGCCTTCGCCATGGCGCTGACGCTGCAGCAGCGCGGCGTGTTCTCGTGGAACGAATGGGCCGACGAGCTCGGCGCCCAGATCAAGGCCGCCATCGCCCAGGGCGATCCCGACGATGGTACGACCTACTACCGCCACTGGCTTGCGACTCTCGAACGACTGGTGGCCCGCAAGGGCATCGCGTCAGCCGAAACGCTCGACCGCTACTATCACGCCTGGGATCACGCGGCGGACCGCACCCCGCACGGCCAGACAATCGAACTCAAGGCTGATGATTTTCGATAACGCAGCGCGTCTTCTCAGCGATTGACGGCTGCGGGGAACGTCCAAGCCGTGACGGTCTCGACAAAGAACCAGTCGAGGCGATGCCCGAGCACCGCTAGGCGGGTGCCCGCAGCGAGCTAGCGTGCTGTCCTGGTACGCCCCCGAAAGCGGCCGCCGTCGGCCGCTCCGTTAATACCGATCGACCGGGTCATGTCGGCCCAGGTGCCGAGGCGCACGAGCTCCGGTCGCAGGTAAGGCTTTCTCGCCTCGCCAATCCCGGCCTCAACGATCACCGCTTCTTCTTCCGAGTCGGCAATTCGCTGGTCCATCGTGACTTCTCCCCCGGCCGCGCCGGAATTTTACAGTATTTTTATGGGACGCGATACAAGGCAGTCTGGGTTCGCGGCCTTTCGGGATGCTTCAGGAGAAGATTACAGCGGTGACGGCCTCACCGAGGGGCGACCTGTTGAGACTCCACCGTCAGGCGCACCCGCGGCGCGCTACCACGCCGTCCTGAATCCGAAGGGGAAGCGGCCTCCGTCGGCCGAACCGCGATAACCGACCTTGCGGGTCATGTCGGCCAGCGTGCCGAGGCGGACCAGCTGCGGCCGCAGGTATGGCTTCTTCGTCTCGCCGATCCCGGTCGTGGCGATCACCTCTTCATCATCGGAGTCGGCCGTTCGCTGGTTCATCTTGCTCCTCATCACCGCCAGGTGCACCCGCGGCATGCTAGAAAGTGCCCGTCCTGAAACGCTGCGGAAAGCGGCCGCCGTCGGCCGAACCGCGATAACCGACCGTCCGGGTCATGTCGGCCAGCGTGCCGAGGCGCACGAGCTCCGGTCGCAGATAAGGCTTCCTGGTCCAGACGATCTCAGCCGTGACGATCGCATCATCATCGTCCGCGTCGGCAGTTCGCTGGTTCATCTTGTTTCTTCCCCATGAGCGTCCGCATTTTACAGTGTCTTCACCGGGAGCGCTACAAGCCACCCCGCCAGCACACGCGGCCCAACTGGAAGTCGCCGCTGCAGAGGTCGGGCGCCTTTCGCAATCATCCTGGGAAGCGGGCGACCATGTCGCGCTTTTCCTCGCCGGCCGGAGCCCCTAGAACGACCTGCCCGGGGAGCATCAGCAGCAGAGGACAAGCCCTTGAGTGGTCGAACGATGGCGAATGCCATCATGATGTCCGTCTCCATCCTGGTCGGTTTGATCTTCGCCGAAGGCGCCGCGCGCATTCTGGCAGGATTGCCCCTCACTCAGCTTGAGCTGCCCGTCCGACTGGTGAACATCGGCAACGACACGACGGCCGAGCGCCTCGATGACGTGCCGCGCGCGGCCTCCGTGGAGCGCGCCTGGTTCTTCACCGATCCGCCGCCGCTGCCCAACCGAAAGCCGGTGCCGCCCGAGGCGATGGAACTCGACCGCGCGCTGCAGAAGGCGGGCACATCGTTCCAATCCCCGGAAGCCTTCAAGATCTGGAACGCGGTGCTGGTGGGCGATCCCTGCAAGAGCCCGTTCTTTGCCAACGCGCCGGGCTCGCTCGAACTCTTCGATCCCGAGGACGGCAAGCCCAACCCGCCCTTCCGGTTCAGGCCGAATACCACCTCGCCGATCGGTCTGGTGACCAACCAGCTGGGCTGGCGCGGGGCGCCGATGGACTTCGCGCGCGCGCCGAAGACGATCCGCATCGTTTTCGCCGGCGCTTCGACGACGGCGGACACGCACCAGATGCCCTACTCCTATCCGGAGTTCATCGCGCACTGGCTCAACCTGTGGGCGACGAAGAACCGGCCCGACCTCAGGATCGAGGTCGCCAGTGCGGCTCGCGAATCCATCAATTCGGAGGGGATCGAGTCGATCGTCCGCACCGAGATCGTACCGGCCCGGCCGGACCTGGTGATCTATCACGAGGGCGGCAACCAGTTCAGGCTGGAGAGCCTGGTCGCATCGATGCCCCAGGGCGAGAAGCCACAGCCGCTGAAGCCGCGCGAACCACCGGGCCCCGCCTGGCTCAACGTGCTGGCGCGTTACTCCGACATCGTGCGCCGCATTCAGACGCTGCGCGCTTCCGACGATCTGCCGTCCACCGGGCTGGAGGCGCCCAAGCCCGATTACCAGCTCACCTGGCCGAAGGACCTCTCCGAGACCGATCCCGACATCGCGCGCAGGGACCTGCCGGTGTCGCTCCCCCAGATCCTGGGAGACCTCGACCGAATCCAGGCCGACCTGAAGCCGATCGACGCCGAACTCGCGGTCACCTCGTTCCTGTGGATGGTGAAGGACGGGTTGAAGCTCGACCCGGTCCGCAATCGCATGACCTGGGACTATCTGAATCTATACATGTACCCGTGGCGCTATCGCGACCTCGAGCGGCTGGCGAACTTTCAGAACCGGGTGCTGAAGAAGTACACGCAGGAACGCGGCATCGATTTCATCGACGTCGCCGGCACGATGCCCTTCGATCCCGACCTCTATGCCGACGGCGTCCACACGACCTATCCCGGCACGCGCATGAAGGGCTGGGTAATCCTGCAGCAGCTCGTCCCGCTGATCGAGGCGCGCCTGAAGTCGGGCGCCTGGCCGAAACCCCAGCCTGCGATGGACAGCACGCCGCCCTGGTTGAGGACGCCGCCGCGTCGCATCGAGGTCAACTGCAAGTTGTGAGGCGCGGCCGCCCAGGCGAGCTCGCCAGGGAGTTGAAGATCATCCTGGCGGACGAAGTTGACGGATCGCAGGTTCTGCTTCGGACAGGGCGTAGCTTTCACGAGTCTCAGGCGCGAGCATCGCCATGCCGCCACCGGACCGCCTTTCGCCTGGATCACGCCATGGCAATGATTGCCACACCTCCGCCGTGCGGGGCATGGTGGTCGTATTCTGGTGCGGCGAAAGGGAGAGACACGTGAGGACCTTGGGCAACATTCTGTGGCACATCCCGTTTCTCGGGTTTCTCACCGCGGCCTTTTACTGGCTGCTCGGCCTGCTGCTCACCCTGCTGGTCGTCACCGCGCCGCTCGGGCTCGGACTGATGGAGTTCGGCAAGTTCCTGCTGGCGCCGTTCGGCAACGAGATGGTGAGCAAGTCGGATCTCGACATGCCGCAAAACCCGTTGTGGCGCGCCTACTCGACGCTGGTGATGATTCTCTACCTGCCGTTCGGCGTGGTGTTCGTGATCGTGAACGCGCTCCAGGTCTTCGCGCTGTGCCTGTCGATCGTCGGCATCCCGGTCGCCCTGGTGATCGCAAAGTCGCTGGGCACCGTGCTCAATCCGGTGAACAAGGTGTGCGTACCTTCGGAAGTGGCCGAAGAGATGGCGCGCCGTAACGCCCGCGCCGAGATGGACCGGCGCCGCGGCTGAGCTGCGGTGGCGGACG
>CAIYWM010000032.1 GCA_903929895.1 uncultured Alphaproteobacteria bacterium | reverse complement strand
GATCGGCACATGGGTGCTCACCAGCCAGGGCGATGCGGCGCTGGTCGAGGCCTATGACGCCGTGCTCGCCCGGAATACCGGCCACTGGCTGGTCCGCGAGATCGTGCTCTACTGGAAGCGCACCCTGAAGCGGCTCGACGTCAGTTCGCGCAGCCTGATCGCGCTGATCGAACCCGGCTCCTGCTTCACCGGCACCCTGCTCGAGGTCGCGCTGGCGGCCGACCGTTCCTATATGCTGGACGGCGTGTTCGAGGGCTCGAACCTGCCGGCCGCAACGGTACGGCTCACCGACATGAATTTCGGCCCCTATCCGATGGGCAACGGGCTGACGCGGCTCTCGACGCGCTTTCTCAATGATCCCCGCCACGTCGACGCGCTGAAGGATCAGGCCCGCGAACCGCTGGACGCCGCCGCCGCCGACGAGGCCGGCCTCGTCACCTTCACGCCCGACGACATCGACTGGGAAGACGAGGTGCGCCTCGCCGTCGAGGAACGCGCCGGCTTCTCGCCCGACGGGCTGATCGGCATGGAGGCGAACCTGCGCTTCCCCGGTCCCGAGACGATGGAAACGAAGATCTTCGCGCGCCTGTCGGCCTGGCAGAACTGGATCTTCCAGCGGCCCAACGCGACCGGCCCGGAAGGCGCGCTGAAACTCTACGGCACCGGCAAGCAGAGCAAGTACGACCGCAAGCGGGCTTGAAATGATCGAACCCACACGTCCTCATCCTGAGGAGCGCTCCTCCGGAGCGCGTCTCGAAGGATGGACAACAGACACGGTGCTCGTTCCCACCCTTCGAGACGGCGCTTCGCGCCTCCTCAGGGTGAGGTGATCTCCGGCAGCAGCATTCGAAGGAGGCAAACATGGCCATCGACTACAGCCAGCTCATTCCCAACAACGTCGATCTCTCCTCGGACCGCCGGCTGCAGCGCGCGCTGGAGAACTGGCAGCCGCGCTTCCTCGACTGGTGGAAGGACATGGGCCCCGACGGCACCTCTTCCTTCGATGTCTATCTGCGCACCGCCGTCTCCACCGACTCGAACGGCTGGGCCAATTTCGGCTACGTGAAGATGCCGGACTATCGCTGGGGCATCTTCCTGGCCGACCGCGATCCCGACCGCCAGATCGCCTTCGGCGACAACAAGGGCAAGCCCGCCTGGCAGGACGTGCCCGGCGAAATGCGTTCGACGCTCCGCCGCCTGATCGTCACCCAGGGCGACACCGAGCCGGCCTCGGTCGAACAGCAGCGCCTGCTCGGCAAGACCGCCCCCTCGCTCTACGACCTGCGCAACCTGTTCCAGATCAACGTCGAGGAAGGCCGCCACCTGTGGGCGATGGTCTACCTGCTGCACGCCTATTTCGGCCGCGACGGCCGCGAGGAGGCCGAGGCGATGCTGGAGCGCCACTCGGGCGATCCCGACAAGCCGCGCATCCTGGGCGCCTTCAACGAGGCGACGCCGGACTGGCTCAGCTTCTTCATGTTCACCTACTTCACCGACCGCGACGGCAAGTACCAGCTCGCGTCGCTGGCCGAGTCCGGCTTCGACCCGCTGGCCCGCTCCTGCCGCTTCATGCGGACCGAGGAAGCCCACCACATGTTCGTGGGCGAAACCGGCGTCGGCCGCATCCTCCAGCGCACCTGCGAGCTGATGAAGGAGCACAGGACCGACGACGTGCGCAGCCTAGGCGGCATCGACCTGCCGACCATCCAGAAGTATCTCAATTTCCACTTCTCGGTGTCGCTCGACCTGTTCGGCCAGGAAGCCTCGACCAACGCAGCCAACTACTACACGCAGGGCGTGAAGGGCCGCTTCCTCGAGACCCGCATCGACGACGACCACCTGCTCACCAACGCGACCTACGAAATCGAGACGGTCGAGGACGGCCGCATCGTGAAGAAGGCGGTGCCTGCCCTGCAGGCATTGAACGAGCGGCTGCGCCAGGATTATATCGACGACTGCGCCAAGGGCGTGCTGCGCTGGAACAAGACGATCGAGCGCGCCGGGATCAACTTCGAGATGACCCTGCCGCATCGCGCCTTCGACCGGCAGATCGGCGCCTTCGCCGGCCTGCGCGTCTCGCCCGAGGGCAAGGTCCTCTCCGAGGCCGAATGGACTGCCAACAAGGACAGGTGGCTGCCGACCGACGAGGACCGCGCCTACGTCACCTCGTTGATGGGGGCCGCCGTCACGCAACCCGGCAAGTTTGCGCATTGGATCGCCCCGCCGGCCCGCGGCATCAACAACCAGCCGGGCGATTTCGAGTACGTGCGCTTCAATTAGGCCGGTGCTGCCCGTTCCGCCCCGGTAGCGGCCGTCTTCAATTGCAGCGGAATAGGTGATCTTGCCCAGAGGCCTCAGTGGTTCTTCACTGAGGCTTCTGCCTTGGTCACGCCGCCGCTCGACCGTCGGTAACCTGCTTGTAAAGAGGTGGCCGAATCGGACACCACCGCACGGTCGGGCCGAGTCTGTGCCGCGCCTTTCTCCGGCGCGCAGCCGTGCGCACCGGTTCGTCGCCAGCGGCTACTGATATCCAGTTGCACGGCAATTTCGATATTTGCAAAATGATCCCAAGCTCGCCGGAAACCGGGGGATCTGCGAGTAGCGTACCTGAGGGATCCATGCTTCGTCGCGTATTTCGGACTGCATGCGCCGCGCTGGTCGCGGCGGCAATTCTTGTGTCGCTTCTGCTGCCGGTCACACAGGCTCATGCCCAATCCGTTACGATTCCTCTCGAATACTACAAGGTGAATGGCTGGAGCCTCGGCATCAATATCGGCATCAACGGCGGCACGCCTCAGCCTTACCTGTTCGATACGGGGTCTGCCGTCTTCAACGCCGCGTGGAACCCCGCCACCTGGCAGGGCTTCGGCCAGACCGTTCCAGCGGCGACCGTGCCCAATGGGTCGGGCGTCCATTATTGCTATGGTTCGCCGCCTTGCTACACGGGCAATCTGGTTCAGGTGCCGGTTCTGAACTTCTATGCGGCCGGGGCCACGGCAGGCAGCGCGCCAGCGGCCACCCTCTCCGCCACTCCGGGTTATCAGATCAACGCCGTCTACAACGAGACGAATGAACGCGGCACACGCGTGGAGAACACCTTTCCCGAGTATTTCCAGACCCATGACAAGCCGCCCCTGTACAAGACCTTCTATGGCATCTTCGGTGCCGGCAACTTCACCGACCTGACGAACACCTCGGCGGTCGTGGGCGGTGTGCTCGGCCAGACGATCCTCCCCGGCGTACAGCATCAGGGCTACGTCGTGTCGGCGAACGGCCAGCCCAATCCGGCAAGCTACGACCCCGACGGTACGCCGCACAAAATCACCAATTCACCGAGCGGCACCCAGATCGTAACCATCGGCGGGCAAACGCGACAGGTGAGCCCCTGCCTCGCCTGCGTGACGGTCGGACTCACCCCCGAGTTGATCGGCCAGTTCGCCCCGGTCTCGGCGACGGGCCAGGTCGGAGTCGTGCCATGGGCAGAAACAGGCACAAGTTTTCCCAACCCCTACGGCGGCGCTACCGGCAACAATGGATCACGGGAATTCGGCTCGAACTTCACGACCACACTGCCTCCCGGCACTTTGGGCGGTTCATTGGTCTCCAATACCGCCCCTACCCTGCTCGACACCGGCACCCCCCTCTATGTGCTGGCCACAGAGATGGGCAGTGGCGACACCAACAAAGGGAGCACCCTTTCGATTTCCGGCGCCTCACCGTCGGGAGAAACGATCTCGGGAATCACGACGAGCCCTTCGACACTCGCGGGTTCGTCCTCGAGCGGTGACACCTATTCGACAGAGATAAGATCCGGATCGGCGAACACAATCGGCATACCGTTCTTCATGCAGAACTCGGTGATGTTCGACCTGACGGGCCAGGCGATCGGCTACACCCCGTTCTACGTCACCGCGGCAAACCTCGTGACCACCGCCGACGGACCCCTGGTCGTCGACGGCAGTAACGTGCCGTTGGGTCTGGCTGGCGTCATCTCCGGACCGGGCGGCGTCACCATCCACGACGGCGGCGCGGTGCAACTCAGCGCCACCAACACCTATACCGGCCTCACCAATCTCGACAGCGGAGCCCAGCTCCTCATTTCCGGACCGGGCAGCATCGCCGCATCCAGTGGCGTGGTGAACAACGGCCTGCTGGACATCTCGCGCGCCTGGAATCCGGTCGCCATCCAGACTCTCACCGGCTCGGGGCAGGTGAACCTGGGCGGACAGAACCTCACCATCACCAATGGCGGCAGCTTTGGCGGCACCATCGCGGACGGCGGAGCATGGGCAGCAGGCACCGGGGGCAGCGTTGCGCTGACAGGCGGCCTCCTCCTTCTGACGGGCGTGAACACCTACACCGGCGGCACGACCGTTTCGGGCGGTGCGACCCTCGGGATCAATGCCGATGCGGCACTCGGTAACACGTCAGGCGGCCTCACATTGAACTACGGCATGCTCGCGGCGTTGTCCGACTTCACGGTGGCTCGTCAGGTCACACTCGGTCCGGGCGGCGGCGCCTTCGACACCAACGGCTTCAACCTCGTGCTCGGCACGGCGGTGGCTGGTCCGGGCGGGTTGATCAAGAACGGCCTCGGCATGCTCACCCTGTCGGGTGCCAACAGCTACACCGGCGGCACCGTTTTGAATCAGGGTATCCTGCAGCTGGCGCCGGGTGCCTCCCTGCCCACCACCGGCCCGCTCATGGTCAACGGCGGAACCCTCGACTTCAACGGCAACAACGCGACCATCGGATCCCTCTCCGGTCTCGGCGGCACGATCGCATTGGGCACCAGCACACTGACGGTGGCCGAGCAGGGCAGCAACACCTTCGCCGGCATCCTCACCGGAACCGGCGGCCTCACCCTGCAGGGGCCGGGCACGCTCTCCCTCACCGGCGCCAACACCTACACCGGCCCCACCTCCATCACCGGCGGCCGCCTCGCCGTCAACGGCAGCATCACCAGCAATGTCATCGTGGGCGCCGCCGGCAATCTCGGCGGCAGCGGCACGATCTTCGGCACCGTCACCAACGTCGGCATCGTCGCGCCCGGCAACTCCATCGGCACGCTGACCGTGAACGGCGCCTATACCCAGGCCGCCGGCAGCAGCTACCAGGTCGAGACCAATGCCACGGGCCAGGCCGACCGCATCAACGTCACCGGCGCGCCCGGCACCGCCACCGTCGCCGGCGGAGACGTGGTCGTGACCGCGGCCTCGGGCGTGTATGCCCCCAGCACCACCTACACAATTCTCAATGCCACGGGCGGCGTCACCGGCACCTTTACCGGTGCCAGCAGCCTCTATCCCTTCCTCCAGGCCTCTCTCGCCTACGACGCCAACAACGTCTTTCTCACCCTCAAGCCCGGCGGCTTCGGTGTCGGCGCCGCCACGCCCAACCAGTCTGCCGTCGGCCGCGTCCTCGACCGGAGCGTCGCCGGATCGGGCGGCGACTTCGCCACCGTCATCGGCACGATGGCCACCTACTCGCTGGGACAGGGCCAGGCCGCCCTCAATGCCCTCAGCGGCCAGAACTATTCCGGCTTCGGCACCGCCAATCTGGGCAGCGGGCTGCTGTTCATGAACATGATGGGCCAGCAGATGAGCCTCGCCCGCGGCGGCGTCGGGAGCGGCACCCGCGTGGCCGTCGCCCAGGCCTGTGACGTGGCTCCCTCGGAGGCCTGTGATGGCGACACCGTCACCCCGTGGAGCCTGTGGGGGAGCGCGCTGGGCGGCACCGGCAGCGTTGCCGGCAATGCCAATGCCGGCACCCTGACGTACAACGCCGGCGGCTTCGCTACCGGCGCCGACTATCGCTTCGATCCGCGTTTCCTGGGCGGTGTTGCCCTAGGCTATGTCAGCGGCAACCAGTGGGCCAGCGGCTTCAGCGGCCAGGGCACGACCAACAGCTTCCAGGCCAGTCTCTACGCCTCCTTCACCCAGGGCGCCTTCTATCTTGATGGCCTTGCAGGCTACGGCTACAGCGACAACCAGATGACGCGCCAGATCGTGCTGCCCAATCTGTCGGCGCGCCTCGCGCAGGGCCGCACCGGCGCCAACCAGTTCCTGGGGCAGATCGAAGCGGGCTATCGCATCGGGATCCACGAGCCCGCCGCGCTGTCGGTCACACCCTTTGCCCGCTTCCAGGGAACGACCAACAGCCAGTTCGGCTTCACCGAGAGCGGCGCGGGGTCACTCAGCCTCAACGTTGCGCCACAGACCACAGGGTCGGCGCGCAGCGTGCTCGGCGCCGAGTTCGCCGGCGCCTTCGGCCCCGAGGGCCGCGAGAAACTGGCGGTACAGCTTCGCCTGGGCTGGGCGCACGAATACGCCGATACGACGCGGCCGGTGACGGCAAGCTTTGCCGGCGCGCCGGGTGCCAGCTTCACGGTGTTCGGCGCCGCCCCGCAGCGTGACAGCGCCGCCTTCAGCCTTGCCGCCAACACGGTCGTCGCCCCCGGCACGTCGCTCTATCTCCGTTACGACGGCGAAACGGGCAGCGGCACCGCCAACCACGTGCTCAACGGTGGATTCAGGATGACCTGGTGACGTGGGAATCCTGCGGCTCCAGGGGCGCTGGCCCGATAATACTTGGCATTGCATGCACACGCTCGCGTGGGGCAGGTTGGGCGGCCTGACATCCAGAACGACCTGAGGTCCCGTCTTGAGCCCGATCCAGTTTGCCGCGCTTGCCTTCGCCTGCATCGTCGCCAGCGCGGTCGGCGGAGCCCTGCTGCGGCCTCGCCTTCCCGAGCATCATCTGAACGGCGATTCCAAGGACGTCATCAAGCTCTCGATCGCGCTGGTCGCCACGATGTCCGCCCTGGTGCTGGCGCTTCTCTTCGCCTCGACCCGCACCTCCTTCGAGCGCAGCAGTGGCCTGGTGAGCCGCCTCACGGCCGACATCGCCGAACTCGACCGCGTGCTCAAGCATTATGGCCCAGAGGCGGACCCGGTGCGTGCGGCCCTGCGGGCCGAGATCCAGCCGATGATCGATTCGATCTGGCGCGAGGAGGCCGTGGCGCGCGGCGTGAAGTTCGACGAAAGCAAGGCTCCTGAAGAGCAGGTTCTCTACATGCTGCAGGACCTGAAACCCGCCAATGCCAAGCAGCGGGCCCTGCATGCGCGCGCCATCCAGATCAGCGCCGACCTGCAGCAAACCCAGATCGCCCTCTTCGCACAGCCAACGGATTCGATCTCCAATACGTTTCTGATCGTGCTGATCGTCTGGCTGATGTTCATCTTCGGCATCTTCAGCATGTCGGCGCCGCCCAATCCCACGATGTTCACCGTGATCGCGATCTGCATCCTCTCGGCGTCCGCGGCCTTCTACCTGATCCTGGAGCTCGGCCTGCCGTTCGGCGGGTTGATGCAGCTCTCCAACGAACCGCTTCGCAACGCCCTGAAGTAGGCTGGCTCCTGGCCAGCGCGGCTGGAGCGCCTGCTCCCGAAAATGCCGTTAGAGTGCCGCTGTCGCGGGCGGCGGAGACGACGCGGCCGCGGCAACTGTCGGATAGACAATGTCGCCCTCGCCGTCTCCTGCGGCAAGCCGGAGGCCGCGCTCGATGTCGCGTCTCACGCGGTCGCGCAGATTGCCGAACGCCAGCTTGATCCCCTTTGCCCGCAGCTCACGCTCCAGGTCGACGAGCAGATCGCACGCCATGAGGTCGACATCGTGAATTGCCGCCCCATCGATCACGACCCGGCGCACCGGATGGGGCGCGGCCGCAACCCGCGCCTCGATGCGCTCGCGGAACAGCTCGCAGTTGGCGAAGAACAACGGCGCCGAGAAGCGATAGACGAGCAGGCCCGGGACCGAAACGGCATCGGTACGATGGGCGGGGTCGTGCCAGCCGCCATCGGGTGTGCGGCCCAGTGCGGCGTCGGCCGGAAAGGCCAGTGCGCGGAGCAACAGGACCAACGAGAAGACGACGCCGATCAGGATGCCCTCCATGACTCCCAGCACCACGACGCCCGCCATCGTCAGCAGCGCCGCGGCGAGGTCGCTGCCGCGGAAGCGCCAGAGCCGGCTGAACTCGCCCAGGTCGCAGAGGCCCCAGGCGGAGGCGATCAGGATGCCGCCCAAGGCCGCCGTCGGCAGGTAGTAGAGCAGATCGCCCATCCAGAGCGTGACGCCGGCCACGATGGCCGCCGCGACGACCATGGTGACCTGCGTCCGGCTGCCCGCCGCTTCGGCGACGGCGGTGCGTGTGTCGCTGGCGCTGATCGGCAGCCCCTGAGTCAGGCCGGAGACCAGGTTGGCGGTGCCGATCCCCAGCAGTTCCTGGTCGGCATCGACGCGCGTGCCATGCCGCGCGCCGAACGCGCGGGCCGTGATCATCGTATCGGAGATGGACAGGAGCGCCGCGACCAGCGCCACCGGCAGCAGCGCGTCGAAATCGGCCAGCGACAGGAGCGGCAGCGACAGGTCGGGCAGCCCGGTCGGAATGCGGCCGATCAGCGTGACCCCGTGTCGTTCGAGACCCAACAGAACGACGGCCAGCGTGGAGCCCGCCAGCGCAATCACCGCTCCGGGCACGCGCGGCGCGAGGCGGCGACAGATGAGGATGACGGCAAAGCACGAGGCCCCGATCGCCAGGGAGGCAAAATTCGTGTCGCCCAGCCTGCGGGCCGTGGCGACGAACTGGTCGAACGTGGTCTCGCCCTCGACCTTGAAGCCCAGCACTTTGGGAATCTGCGCCCCCACGATGACCAGGGCGAGCCCGTGCATGAAGCCCGCGATCACCGGCTTGGACAGGAAGTTGGCGACGAAGCCCAGCCGCAGCAGGCCGGCCAGCAGGCAGATGAGCCCGACCAAGACGCCGAGGCCGGTTGCGAGCAGCGCCAGCCGGACCGGATCACCCAGTGCCAGCGGCGCCACGGCGACGGCGACGATGGCCGCCATGGCGGTGTCGGGTCCAACGACGAGGTGTCGGGAGCTGCCGAACAGGGCGTAGGCGAGCAGCGGCAGGATGCTGCCATAGAGACCGGCCATTGGAAGGCCGGCCAGTTCGCCGTAGGCGAGACCCACCGGCACCATGACCGCGCCGAGCGTCAATCCCGCCGCGAGGTCACGCGGCAGAAACGATGCCTCGTAGCTGCGCAGCGTCGCCACGCCCGGCATCCAGCGCAAGATGCTCATTCGACTCTCTCCCCTGCCTGATCCTAGGCGGAGAGGGCGCGATTTCACAGGGGCGCGCTTCCGTCCACGTCGACCGGCGCTATCTTGTCCTCGCGGCTTCGATTCGCTCGATCATCGATCTGAACCAAGCATCGGAGACGATGATGGGATGGTATGGCGCCAGGGCCCTGGCAAAGCCGTCGTAGTCGACGTCGCTCACGATCAGGACACCGGCCGCTTCGGCTTCGCGACGGGCCGCCGCCTCATTCTCGTCCCACAGCCGCCGATAGAAGGCGATCGAATCGCGTGCCGAGGTGCGGATGATCGCCTTGTCGTCGGACGAGAGCGTGTCCCAGACCGGCCGGGAGAACAGCAGTACGCTGGGCGGCCTCGCATGCTCGGTCAGGCTGAAGCTCTTTGCCACGCGGTGATGTTGCAAGGCGACGAAGGACGACCATGTTCCATCAGCCAGGTCGACGGCGCCTGCGCGCATGGCGGCCGCGACACGTGACTGGGTCATGGGCACTGGCTGCGCCCCGAGGGCGCGCAACATGGACGCCCAGATCGAGGATGGCTGGACGCGGTACGTCACGCCGCGCAAGTCGGCCGGCGCCCGGATCGGCCTGGTGCCGTAGGTCGATCTCGGTCCGCCGTCGTAGAAGCCGAGGCCGATGACGCCGGCACTCTCCAACGAAGCCAGGATCTCCTCGCCGATCGGTCCATCGAGCACCCTCCGTTCGTGCTCGGTCGAGCGGATCAGATAGGGAAGCGTCAGGACGCTGGTGGCCGGCACCGCACCGTTCAATGTGCTGAGATTGATCCGCGCCATGTCGAGGGTGCCGTTGCGCAGCTGGCCCAGCGTGTAGTTCTCCGATTCCGCATCGCCGGCCCCGAGATTCGACAGGATGAGGCGATTACCGCTGCGTTCGCGGATCAGGTCTCCCATGTACGCAGTGGCGCGCACGGTTGGGTAATTCGACGGATAAATGTCTGAAGAAACGATATCTCTCGCCATCGCCGACGGCCCGAGCGTCAGGCCGAGGAAGATCGCGGCACACTTGGCGAAATGCATTGGCCGGCCAGATCTCAAAATCTACTCTGTCCGAAACCTTACATAGCAGAATAAAATTCCGCAATGCAGATCATCGGGCAAGCATGGATGGACGGCATTTGTCCAGGATCGAGGGCTGGGCGACGTTCGCCCCCGCCGCGCCTGCCGGCCGAGCGAGACCGGGATCGAACGCAGGCGCCGCGGATGGCGCGACGAGGGAGTGGGCCAGCAGGCCTGACCCGCGATCCTTTCCGCTAGAGCAGTCCGCCCGCGAGCATGTCGAAGCGCGTGCGGATTTCGGAAGCCGAGGGTGGCCTGTCCGCCTCCATCTCCGGAAACTCCTTGGCGAGATCGGCGCGATCGAACTCGTCGAGATGGAGGTCGGCTGCCGAATGATCGTCGGGAAGCGCATTCAGCGCATTGTGCAGATGGAACAGGTGCCAGTGCGCCGGTCCGGCGATCGCTCCTGATTCGAGGTGCGCGAGCCGCTCCTTGAAGCGTTGCAGCACCTTCTTTCGTTCCTCCGACATGACCGACTTCCTCCATCTCTTGCACTGGCAGTGTTCCACCATACTGCAGGACGTCAGAGCAAAGCAGCGACAAATGCGGCGGCCTCGCCTTGGTGGTTGGCGGTCGATGCCGCCAAGCAGTCACCCGTTCGCATCGAGGGCGCGCGGACTAAGCAAATGCCGCCAAACAGGAGTTGTTGCGCCAGGGAGCGCCTGCCATTTCCTTCAGCGTCAAGCGCTTGCCCGCCCAGCAACCTGGGCGGCCTTTGCTTTGACGTGGGCGGCAAAAGAAAGCCCGTCCTGATGGTGGTCAGGACGGGCTCCTGCAGCCCCTCGGGGGAGAGGGACGGCTACTGAACCGTCGAAGGCTGCACCCCGACAACGCGCCAGAAAGGGCGGGGTTGCGAGAAAACATCAGTCGGCTGAAACACGGCCGTCCTGATCGACTCGCAACACCACCTCCGTCTTTCCCCTGAGGGCGTGGGCCTGCCATGTACCGCCCGGCCCGGCGACGATGTTCTTCACCGACTTGTAGCCGTCCGCCTCGATGGCGCTTCTGGCAAAGCTCCCGGCTTCCACGTCGCTCGGAGCTGCGGCTGCGGGCATTGCTGCCGCGGCGGTTTCGACTGTCTGCGTCAACACCGCGGTCGGCCTCTCCCGCATCTGCAAGGGTACCGGCGCCTGTCGGGCTTCCATCAGGTGCTTCGAAACCGGCATGTCACCCGCGGATTCCGGGGAAGAGAATGACGAATCGGAAGCGGTCGCCGCCTTCGCAGAGGACTGGAACGGCGCGGCGTCCGGCAACGGGGCTACGATATGGGCGGCGGCCACGGCCGCGAGCAGCAACGACGAGGCGAGAACAAAAACGACGCCGTGCTTCATGGGAGATCTGTCCTGGGTTTGACGGCCAGACAACGCCGGACAGCCGGAAGCGTTGCGGTCCGCCCGGCTGATCAGTATCGAAGGACCTCGTGAATTCTTCCGGGTCCCGACATGGCGCTTCCCTCAGGCATTTCCTTCTCCTCCTCGCATGCGGCCCAGCTGCCGGCCCGCTTCAATGCCGCCGTGCCCTTCATCGACCGTCATCTGACGGAAGGCCGAGGCGAGAAGGCCGCCATCCTGACGCGCGAGGAAACGGTGACCTATGCGGCGCTGGCCGAGCGCGTGAACCGGACCGGCAACGCGCTGCTCGCGCACGGGCTGTCCCCCGGCGACCGCCTGTTGATGGTGGTGAAGGACTGCCCGGCCTTCTTCTATCTCTTCTGGGGGGCGATCAAGGCGGGCGTCGTACCGGTGCCGCCCAACACGCTGCTGCGCGCCCCGGACTATGCCTACATGATCGAGGACTCGGGCTGCCGGCTCGTCGTCTATTCCTCCGAGTTCGCGGGGGAAATCGAGCCGGCCCTCAAGCAGCTCGGGGACAGGGCGCCGAAGGCAATGACGGTCGACGCCTTCCTGGCCGACATGGGCAAGGCCTCACCGACGCTCGAGGCCCGGCTCGCCACCCCGGATGACGACTGCTTCTGGCTGTATTCGTCGGGCTCGACCGGGAGACCGAAGGGCGCGGTCCACGCCCAGCGCGACATGGTGGTGTCCAGCGAGCTGTACGGCGTGCGCGTCCTGGGCGTCACCGAACAGGACATCTGTTACTCCGCCGCCAAGCTGTTCTTTGCCTATGGCCTCGGCAACGGCATGACCTTTCCGCTGTGGGTCGGTGGCACCGCTGTCCTCGACGATCGTCGCCCGACGCCGGATACGACCTTCTCCAACATCGAAACCTTCAAGCCGACGATCTACTACGGCGTGCCGACGCTCTATGCCGCGCAACTCGCCGCGCTCGAAACGGCCAAGCGCGACCTCTCCAGCCTGCGTGCCTGCGTCTCGGCGGGCGAGGCCCTGCCTGGCGACATGTTCCGCCGCTGGAAGGAGCAGACCGGGACGGTCATCCTGGACGGCATCGGCTCGACCGAGGCGCTGCACATCTTCATCGGCAACCGGCTCGACGATTTCCGGCCGGGCACCAGCGGCAAGCCGGTCCCGGGCTACGAGGTCCGCATCCTCGACGAGAACGGAGATCCGGTGGCGAAGGGCGAGAGCGGCCGCCTGTGGATCCGGGCGGAATCGGCCGCCAAGTACTACTGGAACAAGCCCGAAAAGACGGCCGAGACGATGGTGAACGGCTGGCTGAACACCGGCGACACCTATCGCGAGGACGAGGACGGCTACTTCATCTACGAGGGCCGCAGCGACGACATGCTGAAGGTCGGCGGCATCTGGTGCTCGCCGGTCGAGATCGAGAACTGCCTGGTGGGCCACCCCGCCATTCTGGAGGCCGCGGTCATCGGGCAGAGCGACGAGCAGGGCCTGATCAAGCCCAGGGCGATCGTCGTGCTGAAACAGCCTGCCGATGCCGGCGCCGCCCTCACCGACGCGCTGATGGCCCACTGCAAGAAGACCCTGGCGCCCTACAAGTATCCGCGCTGGGTCGAATACGTGCCCGAACTGCCCAAGACCGCGACCGGAAAGATCCAGCGCTTCAAGCTGCGGAGTTAAGCGAATGCCCGTCGTCCTGAGCGCAGCGAAGGACCTTGCGGAACGACCAAACGGCTCCGTAGCGAACGCGAGATTCTTCGCTGCGCTCAGGATGACAAGGGAGGGCGACTTCCAGCCCGACTTCTTCACGTCGATCCAGTGAGCGACGATCCGCAGATCCGACCTTTCAACCAAGCCGATCTCGACGCCTGCTATGCGATCTCACTCGCGACGGGTCGTGTCGGCGGAGATGCCTCGCACCTCTATCGCGACCCGAAGATGATGGGGCACATCTACATCGCGCCCTATGCCTTGCTCGAACCCGGCCTCACCTTGATTGTGGAGGATCACGACGGCGTTGCGGGCTTCGTCGCCGGTGTCGTCGACACCGCCGCCTGGGAAGAGAGACTGGAGCGCGAATGGTGGCCCCCACTCCGCCGACGCTACGCCGATCCGGTCGACGTACCTCCCGACAGGCAAACCGCAGACCAGCGCCGCGCCGCGATGATCCACCATCCGGCCCGGACGCCGCTCGAGATCGCGGACCGCTATCCCGCGCATCTGCACATGAACCTGCTGCCCCGCCTGCAGCGGCGTGGCATCGGGTCGGCACTGTTCGCGACTTGGCTCGGGGTGGCCCGGGAACGCGGTGCGGGAGCGCTTCATGTCGGCGTCAGCCGCCCCAACTCCGGCGCTGTGCCGTTCTGGCGGAAGCTTGGCTTCGTGCCGGCCGACCAGCCCGGTTTACTGCGGGAACGAACGCTCTGGATGGGCCGCGACGGCCATTAAGCGATTGTTGGGCCCTGCATTTTCCGCTTTTATAGTCCCCAAGCGAAAACAGGGAGCGACGGCTCATGAAGAACAAATTGTTTGGGACCGCAACGATTGCGGCGGCGATGGCGCTCGGCCTGCCGGCGATGGCCCAGAGCCCGATCAAGATCGGCTTCGTCAGCACCTTTTCCGGGCCGCAGGCCGCGATCGGTGAGGACATGCGCCGGTCGGTCGAGCTCGCCAAGGAACATCTCGGCGGCAAGATGGGCGGCAAGCCCTTCGAGATCATCTACGAGGACGACCAGTTCAAGCCGGATGTCGGCAAGGCGCGCTCCGAGAAGCTCGTCCAGCAGGACAAGGTGAACTTCATCGGCGGCTACATCTGGTCGAACGTGCTGCTGGCCTCCTACAAGACCGTGGTCGACGAAGGCGACACGATCCTGGTCTCGGCCAATGCCGGCCCGTCGCAGATCGCGGGCGAGCTCTGCAACAAGAACTTCTTCTCGACCTCCTGGCAGAACGACCAGACGCCAATGGCGATGGGCGAGTATCTCAACACCAAGGGCGTGAAGAGCCTCTACCTGGTCGGCCCCAACTACGCCGCCGGCAAGGACATGCTCGCGGGCGTCAAGCGCACCTACAAGGGCAAGATCGTCAGCGAGGACTACACCAAGTGGCCCGACCAGCTCGACTTCTCGGCCGAGCTGACCAAGGTCGCCGCCGCCAAGCCGGACGGCATCTTCATCTTCTACCCCGGCGCGCACGGCGTTCAGTTCGTGAAGCAGTGGGCGCAGTCGGGCCTCAACAAGACGGTGCCGCTCTACCAGGTGTTCTCGATCGACGCGATCACCCTGCCGCAGCAGGGCGAGCTCGCTTTGGGTACGCTCGGCGCCCAGGAATGGGTCAACGACCTGCCGAACGAGGCCAACAAGAAGTACGTCGAGGACTTCAAGAAGAAGCACAACACCTATCCGTCCTACTACGGCGCCCAGAGCTACGACGCGATCATGCTGATGGCCTCGGCCGCCGAGGCGCTGAAGGGCGACCTGTCGAACAAGGACAAGGTTCGCGCCGAAATGAAGAAGGCCAACTTCAAGTCCGTCCGGGGTGACTTCAAGTTCGGCAACAACAACTTCCCGATCGAGAACTTCTACATCCAGGAAACGGTCAAGGACGCGCAGGGCATGATGACGGTGAAGACCATCGCCACCGCCGTGAAGAATGCGGTCGATCCCTTCGCCGAAAAGTGCTCGATGAAGTGAGATAGTTTCCTCCCCATTCAAATTGGGAGGTGTCGCCGTCTCACGGCGACGGAGGGGTCGGAAGCTTTGACCCCTCCGTCAGCGAAGACGCTGACACCTCCCCAGATGACTGGGGAGGACAGGTCTCGGGAGCGCGGCAACGCGCTCCCGTTTTGTTTGAGAGCGTGACGGAATAGATGGAATATCTGCTGCTCCAGGTGCTGAACGGCGTGCAGCTCGGCCTGCTGATGTTTCTGCTCGCCGCCGGCCTGACGCTGACGCTGGGCATCATGGACCTGGTCAACCTGGCGCACGGCTCGCTCTACATGATGGGCGCCTACATCGCCTGGACGCTGATCGGCGTCACCGACTCGTTCGTGCTGGGGACTCTGCTGGCTCTGCCGGCGATCTTCCTGCTGGGCGTCGCCGTCGAGATCGTGGTGATCCGGAAGCTCTACGCGCGCGATCATCTCACCCAGGTGCTGGCGACCTTCGGCCTGATCCTGTTCTTCAACGAGCTGGTGCGCGCGCTCTGGGGCCCGGCCGGCAAGAGCATCGCGGTGCCGGGCTTCCTGAACCGCACCATCGAGATCCTGCCGGGCGTTCCCTACCCCGCCTACCGCTTTGCCATCATCGTCGTAGGCGCGCTGGTCGCAATCCTTCTGGCCTGGCTGGTGGCCCGCACGCGGCTCGGCATGCTGATCCGCGCCGGCGCCTCCAACCGCCGCATGATCGGCGCGCTGGGCGTCAACATCGAGCTGCTGTTCAGCCTGGTCTTCGGCCTCGGCGCCGTCTTCGCGGGCCTGGCCGGCCTGATGTCCGCCCCCATCGCCTCGGTGCGGATCGGCATGGGCGACGACATCCTGATCCTTGCCCTCGTCATCATCGTCATCGGCGGCATCGGCTCGATCAAGGGCGCCTTCATCGCCGCCATGGTGGTCGGCCAGATCGACATCGTGGGCCGCGCCTTCCTGCCCAACATGCTCAAGACCTTCATGAGTTCCAGCGCCGCCTCGAGCGCCGCGCCCGCCATCTCGCAGGTCCTGGTCTATGTGCTGATGGCCGTGGTGCTGGTCTGGCGGCCGACCGGCCTGTTCGGCCAGCGCACATGATGGCAGCTCTCCGCACGCCGCGCGGGATCGCGACGGCCCTGATCCTGCTGGTGCTGGCGGTCCTGCCGCTGCTCACCCAGGCATTCGACCAGCGTTACCTGCTGTCGATCGGCACGCGCATCGTCATCTGGTCGATCGCCGCGGTCAGCCTCAACATGATCCTGGGTTATGGCGGGCTGGTCAGTTTCGGCCACGCGATGTTCTTCGGCATCGGCGGCTATGCGGTCGGCATCCTGTCGGCCGAGGGCATCTCCAGCGGCTGGATCCAGTGGCCGGTCGCCCTGCTGGCGGCGACGGCGTGGGCCGCCCTGATCGGCGCGCTGTCGCTCCGGACGCGCGGCCTCTACTTCATCATGATCACCTTGGCTTTCGCCCAGCTCGTCTACTACGTGGGCAGCGGACTCGAAGCCTATGGCGGCGACGACGGGCTCAACATCAGCCGCAGCCGCTTCCCCGGCCTGATCGACCTGCGCGACAAGGCGAACTTCTACTGGCTGTGCTTTGCCTTGCTTTGCGCCAGCCTGTGGTTCTGCGGCCGCTACGCCAACTCCCATTTCGGCCTGGTGCTCCGCGGCGCCAAGTCGAACGAGCTGCGCATGACCGCGCTGGGCTTCCCGGTGTTCCGCTACCGCTTGGCGGCGTTCACCATCTCCGGTGCGTTCGGCGGCCTCGCTGGCATCCTGCTCGCCAACGAAGGCGCCTATGTCTCTCCCGCCATGATGTCGTGGATGAAGTCCGGCGACCTCATCGTCATTGTCGTGCTGGGCGGCATGGGCACCCTGTTCGGCCCGCTCTACGGCACCATCGCCTTCTTCGTGCTGGAGGAGGCGCTGCCCCCGATCCTCAACCTCGCCCACAAGGGCTGGGGCGAATACTGGATGATCGTGTTCGGCCCGCTGCTGGTGCTGATCGCGCTCTACGCGCGCGGCGGCATCGACTCCCTGTTGGGACGCCGACATGACTGAGCCCCTGCTGCGCACCGAGGCTCTGGTGAAGCGTTATGGCGGCCTGCTGGCGACCGACAATGTGTCGATCGACGTCCGGCCGGGCGAAATCCATGCGCTGATCGGCCCGAATGGCGCCGGCAAGACCACGCTGATCCACCAGCTCACCGGCGTCGTGGCCCCGGATTCGGGCGCCATCCACTTCGCCGGCCGCGACGTCACCCGCCTGCCCACCCATGCCCGTGTGCGGTTGGGCCTCGGCCGCTCCTTTCAGATCACCTCGGTGCTGCGCGAGTTCACGGCGCTGGAGAATGTGGCCCTCGCGGTGCAGGGCCATGCCGGCCACTCCTTCCGCTTCCTCGCCGATGCGCGCCGGGACGAGGGGCTGCGCGGCCCCGCCCGCCGCCTGCTCGAACAGGTCGGGCTGGCCGAGCGCGCCGCCACCCTGGCGGCCTCCCTCAGCCACGGCGAGCAGCGCCAGCTCGAGATCGCCATGGCGCTGGCCGGCGATCCCCGCCTGCTGCTGCTCGACGAGCCGATGGCCGGCATGGGCGTCGAGGAGAGCCAGCGGCTGATCGGCTTCCTGCAGGCGCTGAAGCAGAAGCACGCCATGCTGCTGATCGAGCACGACATGGACGCGGTGTTCCAGCTCGCCGACCGCATCACCGTGCTGGTCTATGGCCGCGCCATCGCCAGCGGCACGCCCGACGAGATTCGCGCCAATCCGGACGTGCGCCAGGCCTATCTCGGCGAGGAGGCGGCCTGATGCTGCGGGTCCTGGAGCTCGACGCCTTCTACGGCCCCAGCCAGGCGCTGTTCGGCATGGAACTGCGCGTCGATGCCGGCGAGGTCGTGACCCTGATGGGCCGCAATGGCATGGGCAAGACCACCACCGTGCACACGATCATGGGCCTGCTGCCGGCGCGCCGCGGCACGGTCGAGTTCGAGGGCGCCCGCGTCGAGGGCCTGCCCGCCTTCCGGATCGCCCGGCTCGGCCTCGGGCTGGTACCCGAGGGACGCCAGATCTTCCCCAACCTCTCGGTGCGCGAGAACCTCGTGGCCGCCAGCGCCAACCGCACCGCGCGGCCGAACCCGTGGACCATCGCGCGTGTCTTCGAGTTCTTTCCGCGGCTGGCCGAGCGCCAGCGCAACATGGGCAACCAGCTCTCCGGCGGAGAGCAGCAGATGCTGGCGATCGGCCGCGCCCTGATGACCAATCCCAAGCTGCTGATCCTCGACGAGGCGACCGAAGGGCTGGCGCCGCTGATCCGGCAGGAAATCTGGGCCTGCCTCGGCCTTCTGAAGCGCGAGGGTCAGGCGATCCTGGTCATCGACAAGAACGTGTCGGCCCTGATCCCGCTGGCCGACCGCCACCACATCGTCGAGAAGGGCCGCGTCGTCTGGGTCGGTTCCTCCCAGGACCTGGCCGGGGACAAGGACCTGCAGCACAGGTATCTTGGCGTCTGATCCTGCGGAGTTGCCGATGCGTCTGCTAGCCGTTGCCTCTTTGCTCTTGCTCGCCGCTGCCGGGCCCGTCGCCGCGCAGGGTTCGGTCAACGTCTACAACTGGTCGGATTACATCGCCGAAGACCAGGTCAAGGACTTCGCCAAGGATACCGGCATCAAGGTCAACTACACGACCTACGACAGCAACGAGATCCTCGACGCCAAGCTGCGCACCGGCCGGTCGGGCTACGACATCGTCGTGCCGACCGCCTCGCCGTTCTTCGTGCGGCAGCTCCAGGCCAACATCTTCCTGCCCCTCGACAAGGCGAAGCTGAAGAACTGGAAGAACCTCGATCCCGAGATCATGACGGCTCTGGCCAAGTACGACCCCAACAACGCCCATGCCGTGCCGTGGATGTGGGGCACGACCGGCATCGGCTACAACGTCGCCGAGATCAAGAAGCGCATGGCG
>CAIYWM010000031.1 GCA_903929895.1 uncultured Alphaproteobacteria bacterium | reverse complement strand
GGCTACGGCATCACCGACGCCCAGCCGCTGGATGCGACGCTTACTGCGCTTGCCGGGCTTTCCACCGTGGCGGACCGGCTGCCCTATGCCACGGGTGCAGATGCCTTTGCGCTGGCCACATTCACCGCCTTCGGGCGATCCCTTGTGGATGATGCCGATGCCGCGGCGGGCCGGACCACCCTCGGCCTCGGCACGCTGGCAACCCAGGCTGCGAACAATGTCAGCATCACCGGTGGGACCATCGACAGCGTCACCATCGATGGCGGCACGTTCTGAGCCCGAGGCAAACTGAAAGGAAGCCAGCATGGGCATCAGACTGAAACGTTCGGCGGTGGCCGGAAAGGCCCCGCAGACAACCGACCTTGAACTGGGCGAGCTTGCCGTCAATACATATGACGGAAGGCTCTACCTCAGGAGGAACGACGGCACCGACGCCGTCCTCGAGGTGGGCCCCGTTCGCTCGGTTGCCGGCAAGACCGGCGCCGTGACGCTCGCCAAGGCCGATGTGGGCCTCGGCGACGTCGACAACACCCCGGACGCGGCAAAGCCCGTGTCCACCGCCACGCAGGCGGCACTCGACGGCAAGGCGAACACCGCGCATGGCCATGCCATCGCGGATGTGACCGGTCTCCAGACGGCGCTTGACGCTAAGGCGCCGCTTACCTCGCCCGCCCTCACGGGAACCCCCACCGCTCCCAGCGCTGCAGCCTATGCCGACAGTACCCAGATCGCCACCACTGCGCATGTCCACGATACCGTGACCACCGTCCCTGAGAATCCGCAGACCGGCACAAGCTACACGCTTGCCCTGTCGGATGCCGGCAGGATGGTGACGCTCAACAATGCCTCGGCGATCACCCTGACCATCCCCACGGAAGCGGTGGTGGCTTTCCCGGTCGATACGCGCATCGACATTCTCCAGTACGGCTTGGGCCAGGTCACGGTCGGTGGAGCAGGGGTCACGATCAGGTCCTCGGGCGGGCGGCTCAAGCTCGGCGGCCAGTACGCCGCCGCAACCCTCTGGAAGAAGGACGCCAATGAATGGGTGCTGATCGGAGACACAAGCCTGTGACAAGGAGCGCGCTATTGGCAGCATCCGTTGCTACCGGCCTCATGCTTGCCACCAAGGCGGGCGGAGCGCCCCCGGACAGGCCGGCGGACCCCATCGACTATATCGACATGTTCCTCGGCATGCCCCTCACCCTGGGCGTGCTCCCCCGGCTGTCCGGCAACCCCTACCTCGACCGGGCTGTGATCTACGGTGGCTACAATGGCTCTGCCAGCCTGACCGACGGGCTCGAGCGCAGCATGTCGACGCTGGGCAACGCCACCCTCATCAGCGGCATGTCCGGCACCGCCCAGTCCAGTGGCCGAGCATCCGGCAACGACAGCCGCATGGTCGTCGGGGAGAACAGCGCCATCTATTGGGCGCAGGCCTCTCTGGGGGCTTCCACGACCTTCGGCAACCTGTCGAATGGCCGGGCCGCTGTCGGTCATACGCACAACCAGACCCGCATCATCTATGCGGGCGGCCTGATCAATACCAGCAACCAGACAACCGTCGATTACCGCACGATTGCCACCGTCGGGACAGCCGTATCATTCGGTACCCTGTCTTCCGCACGGCGAACCATCGACGGGCGCATCTCCAACGGGACGCGCGGTCTCACGGCTGGCGGCTGGACGAACTCGAGCTCGGCGACCAATCGTATTGACTACTGGACGTTTGCAACCACCGGTAATGCCACCCAGTTCGGAAGTCTCACCTCGTCACGTGAGCGTCCTGTCGGTGGTTCGAGCAACACGCGCGGCGTGTTCGGTTCCAACAATGCCACGACGCATGATTACGTGACCATCGCCACGACAGGCAACGCGACGTCGTTCGGGACCATCACGTCCCAGCTCTGGCGCATGAGTTGCAGCAACGGGAGCCGCGTTCTGTGGACCCCTTCCATGACCTCGCCGTCCACCGCGATGCTGTACGTCAATATCGCGACCACCGGCAACGCACAGAGTTTCGGCTCTGTCCCCGCCGCGCGCTACTACGCCAATCCCGCAACCGGTTTCTTTGGAGTTTGAACCCCCATGAACGAAGTCATTACCGCCGCCGCTCTTCTCCACCTCACTCGGAAAATGAACCCTGTCGTGGCCGAGCGCGTGTCTTCCGGCATGCCAGAACTGTCGGCCAAGATCAGCTTCTTCGACCGCGCGAACTCCCAGGTCATGACCTCCATGATGACGCTGACCATGCTCAACGGTCAGTCTCCCATGCGTCTGCTCCGGCAGGTTCTGGCGGAAGTGAGCAGCCGCAGGATGGCGCTTGCCGAGGCGCAGCTGAACCATGTCAGGACCCTTCGCGAGATCTCCGCGCTCGAGGCCAGTCCCAGCGACCCTGTCACCGACGCCGAGCTTGTGCTGAAGCGCACCAGTCTCGAAAGCCTCGAGACCGGCATCAACGGCGCCATGAAGGAGATCGCCTGCCTGATCGACGCCTATGAGCACATCAAGGCGAAGCACAACATCGGCGAAGACTGGACGGAGATCGACTTTGAGGACAGCGAGAAGCTGTTCCACATCCGGCGCGCCTTCGAACTCCTCTACCGCAACATCCTGCAGACCGGAACGCCGCATGAATCCACGATGGAGTATCTGCAGCAGTTCGGTGTCCATGTTCAGGTCGCCGCTGCTGAGGTGATCGGCTACATCTCTTATGTTCAGGGGGAGATGATGAAGCACAACTATCCCTCAGGCAGCCACCTCGAGAACTTTCTCGACGACATGGCACGAAAGTACAAGCACTGCGCCGATGAGGCTTGCGAGCGGATGTTCGGCACCAAGGACATCGTGAACCCGCAATATGTGACGAGGGTGGCGCGCTGAGTGTGGCTGCGTTTGGTCGGATGGATCCTCGGCGGGTGTGCCGACATTCCTGCCGTTACGCACGATCCGAACCAAGGCCGAGTCGGCGACGAGTGCTTTTCGAAGAGGGCGTGCCGGGAACGCCATGGCGCCCAACCATCACGCCCTATTACGTTACGGCTGACCATGATCAGCCAT
>CAIYWM010000030.1 GCA_903929895.1 uncultured Alphaproteobacteria bacterium | reverse complement strand
GGAGACGTTCTGGATCTCCTTTCCGTCGAGGATGATCCTGCCGCCGGCCAGCGACAGCGGCCGGCGCAGGAGGCCCATCACCGACAGTGCGGTGATGCTCTTGCCGCAGCCCGATTCGCCCACCAGCCCGAAGGCCTCGCCACGGCCGATCTCGAAAGAGACGTTCTCGACGGCATCGTAGGTGACGCCGTCGCCGGCCAGCGCGATGCGCAGGTTCTCGACCTTGAGCAGAGGTGTCGTCATGCGCGCGGCCTCATCCACGCCGAGTCGTCGACTGCGGGTCGAGATAGTCGCGCAGGCCGTCGCCCAGCAGGTTGAGGCCCAGCACCGTGAAGAAGATGGCGAGGCCCGGAAACACCGAGAGCCAGGGCGCCGTCGTGATCTGGTCGCGCGCTTCCGACAGCATGCTGCCCCAGCTCGGGAAGGGCGGGCGGATGCCGAGACCAAGGAAGGACAGCGCCGCTTCGGCCAGGATGGCGCCGCCCATGCCCAGGGTGGCGATCACGATCAGCGGCCCCAGGATGTTGGGCAGGACCTGCGTGAACATGATGCGCAGGTCGCCATAACCCAGGATACGCGCGGCCTGGATGTAGCCCTGGCTCTTCAGCGACAGGACCTGGGCGCGCGCGATGCGACAGGAATAGGACCAGCTGGTGAGGCCGAGCGCGATCACCAGGCTGACGAGGCCGGGCCCGAGGATCGCCATGATGGCGAGCGCGAAGACCAGCGACGGGATCGCCAGCATCAGGTTGGTGAGGCCGCTCACCAGATCGTCCCACCAGCCGCCCCAGTAGCCCGCGGTGAGGCCCAGGGTGACGCCGATCAGGCTGTTGCAGATCTGGCTGATGATGCCGACGCTCAGCGACACGCGGGCGCCCCAGACGATGCGCGAGTAGATGTCGCGGCCCTGCGCGTCGGTGCCGAAGGGAAACTCCCAGCTGGGCGGGAGTTCGGCGTTCATCAGGTTGGCGTCGAGCACCGGGTCGGTCAGCGCGATCCACGGCGCCAGGATCGCCGACGAGATGGCGATGGCCACCAGTCCGCCGCCGACCCAGAGGGAGGACCCGCCCTTCAGACGCAGTCGGGGAAGCTTGAGGGCAAGGCTCATCGGTACCGGATCCGGGGGTCGATCACGACATAGGCGATGTCGACCAGTGTGTTGATGACGAGGAAGAACAGCACGATCATCAGGATGCAGCCCTGGACCGTCGGCATGTCGCGCTGGAACACCGAATCGACCATCAGCGAACCGACGCCCGGCCAGGCGAACAGCTTCTCGACGACGACGGCCTGGCCCATCAGCGAGCCGAACTGCAGGCCGACGATGGTGATGACCAGGACCAGCGCGTTGCGCAGCACGTGCCATTCAACGACACGGCGCTCGCTCATGCCCTTGCTGCGCGCGGTGCGGACGAAGTCGGCGTTGAGCACGTCGAGCACCGCCGCGCGCGTGGTGCGGGCGAGCAGGGCCATTGGCCCCACGCCCAGCGCGATCGCCGGCAGGATGAGGTTGCGCAGGCCGCCATCGCCGTAGCCGAAGCTCGGCAGCCACTGGAGCTTGAGCGCGAACAGGTACATCAGCATCAGGCCGAACCAGAACTGGCTGAGCGAGAGGCCGGAAATGGCGCCGACCATGGCGGCGGTGTCGATCAGGCTTCCGGGCTTGAGCGCGGCCAGGAAGCCCAGCGTGACGCCGACCAGGATGGCGAAGGTCATGGCCGCGAGCACCAGCTTCAGCGACGGCCAGATGCGCCCGGCCAGCATCTTGGTGACCGGCTCGCGTGTGCGGAACGAGGTGCCGAGGTCGCCGGTGGCGGTCGCGGCCACATACTTGGCGAAGCGCTCGATCAGCGGATCGTCGAGGCCCATCTCCTTGCGCATGCGCTCCATGACCGCGGGGTCGATGGTCGAGCGCCCGTCCTCGTTCATGCCGGAGATGAAGCTGCCCGGCAGGACGGAGAAGAGCAGGAAGACGAGCGCCACGACGGCGAGCATCGTCGGGATGATGTTGGCGAGGCGGCGGCCAAGGACGAGGAGCATTGCGAGGATTCTAAAGGTCCCTCGCTGGCGCTCGGGATGACAAAGGTGCTGTCAT